>JAFGTL010000435.1 GCA_016934125.1 Candidatus Hydrogenedentota bacterium | reverse complement strand
GGCGTGTCCGTCTTCTCGTTGGCGCCGCTGCCGAAGATGACGAGATCCGGGCGGGGGCCCTCCGGGCGCGCGAACAGGCCCGGATACAACTCCTGCCACGTCGTGCCGGTGCGGTGCCCGTTGGCGCCTTCGCCGGGCGGGATAGACAGTGCGCAGTACTCGGCCAGTCCCGAGTGCGCCTCGCCGACGCAGGAGCCGTCGCAGGCCATGAAGTTCAGGCAGAGGTTGCTGACGGGGACATCGAACTTGCGCATCAGTTCCAGCCGAAGCCGCCCCGCGTAGCACCAGTAGTGGCGCCACCAGCCGACGTAGCCGTCGAGATCGGGCCGGCCCGCCTTCTCGGGCTCGAACGTGTTGTCGGACAGGGGCTGCTTGAACGTGGGCGATTCGGGATCCTCGTCGTAGAGGTACATCGGCGGGTTGGCGCTTCCTCGATCGATGCTCGAACCCATCAGGAGGATGTGGATCGGTTCCCCCTTCCAGAGCTTCTGGATGGTGCGGGGGATGAAGCGGTAGTAGGGCACCATTTCCCGCACTTCGGGCAGCCGCGGCAGGGCGTTGGGCCCCCGGCACAGACACGGCGCCCACACCCACACCGGATCCGTTCCGGAGGTATTCTCGAACTCGATGCGCAGGCCGATGGTGTTGACGTCGTCGGAGTGGGACGCGTTGCCGGGGCGAAACCGGCCGACGACTTCCGCGTTCTCGATAGTGAGTTCTACGCGCCCCGCCCGATCGCTCGACGCCTCGTATGCCTTCGCGACAACGAGTTCGCCCCGGGCGTGCCGCGGGAACGTGCGTTCGTCGGCCATGCCGAAATCGGCCGGGTGCCACGTGCCGTCCTCGCTGTCGATCTTCATGAGGGCGATACGCGCCCGCAGCGTGCCGGCTGCGGGTTGGTATCCGTGTACGTGAAGACTGACGGTTTCGCCGTGGGCGAGCCCCGCCTCCGGCAGCGTGAAGAACTGCCACAGGCGTTTGCCGGGGGCGATGGACACCAGGTTGTGCGTCTCGAAACCTGGGCGGATGTCGGGATCGACGTGCGCCTGACGCACGGCGGTGATGTCGCCCCAGGCCTGGGTGTTCCAGAAGGCGGCGTTGTGCGATGAGAAGGCTTCCCGCTCGCCGAGCCGGTGGTTGGTGAACACGTGGAATGCGAAACCCGTGTTCAGGAGCAGGTTGCCTGGGGCGGGAGCGTCCGGTGCGGAGGCTCCCAACGCCAGGAAGCCCACAACCGCCGCCATCACACATCGTCTCGTCATTCCTCAGCTCCTTTTTCTGACGCATCAGTCTTCCGGGCCGGCCAGTTCAGGTGTTTCTGGAGAAAGGCGAACGTGCCGGCCCCATGGATCGCGTGGGGGCCATCGAAGTACTCGATCTCCGTGCGCTCGCCGAGTCCGAGCAGGTTGTAGCGGCGGAACGTGCGGGCGTACTCGTAGGCCACCCACTCGTCCGGCGCGACGCCGTCGTGGTGGCCCCGCTCAACCATGAAGGGCCGCGGGAAGATGAGCCAGCTCATCTCCGCGTGGTTGAACGTGTTCCCGAGATTGAACTCGTCCATCTCGTATTCGCCCGTGAACATGTAGCTGTATCGACTGCGACACGACGCCGTTTTCCAGATCCACTCGTTGTAGTCGGCCGAGCAGATGGACAGGCAATAGCCCGGGAGCAGCGCGGGGACGCGCATCGCCGTCTTGCCGCCATAGCTGATGCCGTAGAAGGCGATCCGCTCGGCGTCCACGAACGGCTGCTCCGCGAGCCACTCCAGCGTCCGCTCGTGTTGGCGGACAATGAAGCTGAACAGCGACTTCTTCAGCGGGTTGGCCTTGCGCTGGAGCACGCGGAACGCGTCGCCGCCCAGATACGGATTCTGTGGCGCATACACGACGAAGCCCCGTTCCGCGAGCCTGCAGCCGAATTGCCCGTACGCCGCCTCGTGCGTGCCCGGATCGGCCGCCTTCTGCGGATATCCTTCGAGCCCGTGTTGACACACCACCACGGGCCGGCGCTCGCCCGGCCCGATGTCTTTCGGCACGAGCACGATGCCGTAGGCGAACACGTCCGGGAAGACGTCGAGCACGACGTCATAGCCGCGGTAGGCGGGCTCGTCGTACACCTGCCGCGAGCGGGCGTTGGCAGGGAGCGTCGCCTCAGGCAGCGGGCCGATGGCCTCGTTCCAGAAGTAGTCGCGATACCATTGCGCGCTCTTCTCCCATGCCTCGACGCTCGACGCGTCCGCCTTGGCCCAGAACGCCCCCCGGCGGGCCGGCGATTCCCGCATCACCCACTGGGTGTCTTCGAGAACCCGGCCGAATAGCCGCTCCATGCGCGCGTCCGCGTCAACCGCGTCGCGCAGGAGCGTGGGAGGGGGGCCGGCGGGCGCCAACTGCAGGGCGGGCTCGAGCGCTTCGAGGAACTTCGCCAGCGCGGGCCCGGAGCCCGGCTGGGCGTGCATCGCGTCCACAACCTCCACGCGCGCGGGCGGCGTCAGCCCGTCCACCAGCGCCCGGGCACGCGCGGCCTCCGCCTCCACGGCCTCGATGGGCGGCGTGATGATCGCCCCGGGCGCTGCCCCGTTTCGTCCGTCGTGTGGCGCCGGCGGCCCGGACACCTCGGGATGCCGCGACGCTTCGACGATGAGCGGGCGCGGCGTCACCAGACTCGCGATCTCCGCGTCGCCGAACTCGTCGAGCAG
>JAFGTL010000434.1 GCA_016934125.1 Candidatus Hydrogenedentota bacterium | reverse complement strand
CCGGCCCGCACCGGTTCGCCGCCGTGCAGCAGAGCCCTTGAACGTGCCGGATGCTTGATCGGCCCTGGCCGACGGGGCATAGTGCGGCCAGCGGCTGCGAACCGCGGCGGATTACGGAAAGGCATTGGAGCGATGAGCGTTTTGTCCTGTGTTTCCTGGGCGTGGATTGCCGCCCTCTCCTTGGCCGGTGCGGGTGCCGGCGACATTCTTCCTCACGGCGATGCCCCTGCGCCCATCGTAAGCCGCCATTTTCCCGATCGCGTGCACGAGTTCGTCTGGCGGAACTGGGCGGCTGTCGAGCCCGCCAAACTGTCCGCGATCCTCGGTGCCTCGGCGGACGACGTCGCCGCTCTGGCCGAGTCGATGGGATTGCCCCGGGAGCCCGCGGTGTGCCCCGAACTCACGGAACGGGGCTACGCCACGCTCATCCGCCGCAACTGGCACCTCCTGCCGTACGCCCAACTCCTCGATCTCGTCGAGATGACGCCGGAGCGTCTCGCGTTCACCTTGCGCGAGGAGGACTTCCTGTGGATCAAGTTGGGCCGGCTCAAACCGCGGTGTGAACCGCTCCGTTACGATCCGCCCGACGAGGCCGCGCGAAGCCGCGCCGCCGAGATCCGCCGTATCGTCGAGCGCGAGTTCGGCGAGGCCATCCGCGGCCCCGCCGAGCCCCGCTTCGACTTCGTCCGCCAACTCAGCGCGCCGCTTCCATCGGATTCCCCGCCGGACACCCTCGCCGACGGGCCCCGCGTGCTCCGGCTCGTCTATTCCTACGTTGCCGTCTACGGCGACCCCCTCCTGAACCCCGCCCTTAATCCCTATCCCGACGGGCTCTTGCAGCGGCTTTCCGCAGTCGGGATCAACGGCGTCTGGCTGCAGGCCCTTCTCAGAGACATGGCCCCGGGCGGCCCCGCCTTCCCCGAGTTCGGCGTCGGACATGAGGCGCGCTTGGCCACCCTCCGGGCCCTCGTCGAGCGAGCCCGCA
Organism: Candidatus Hydrogenedentota bacterium; assembly: GCA_016934125.1. Lineage (GTDB taxonomy): Bacteria > Hydrogenedentota > Hydrogenedentia > Hydrogenedentales > SLHB01 > JAFGTL01. The sequence continues at coordinate 9,378 of JAFGTL010000434.1, read as the reverse complement.
AATACGGCATTGGCGTCTACCTTTACCTCAACGAGCCGCGCGCCATGCCCACCGGCTTCTTCGCCGGCCGCGCCGAGATGGCCGGCGTCCAGGAAGGCGAACTCACGGCGCTCTGCACGTCTCACCCGGCCGTACGCCAGTGGATGGCCGACGCACTCACCCACGTGTTCACCGAGGTGCCGGGCCTGGCCGGCGTGTACGCCATCACGGCCTCTGAGAATCTCACCAACTGCGCCTCACACGGCGGCTGGCACTCGTGCCCCCACTGCAAGGCCCGCAGCGACGCCGACATCATCGCCGAGGTGGTGTCCGTGATCGAAGCGGGCGTTCACCGGGGCAGCCCCGGGGCCGATGTGCTGATATCCGACTGGGGCTGGCGCGGACACGGCGACGCCCCTGACATCATCGCCCGGCTGCCCGAGTCCGTGTGTCTGATGTCGGTGAGCGAGTGGCACCTCCCCATCGAACGGGGCGGTATCCAGTCTACCGTGGGCGAGTACTCGATCTCGTCTGTCGGCCCGGGGCCCCGGGCTCCGCAGCACTGGAAGGCCGCCCGGGAGGCAGGCCTGAACGTGGGCACGGAGATCCAGTTCAACAACACCTGCGAGATCGCCACCGTACCCTACCTCCCCGTCCTCGATCTCGTGGCGGAGCACTGCCGCAACCTGGAACCCTACCAACTCGACGCCATGCTCATCGGCTGGACGATGGGCGGCTATCCGTCGCCCAACTTCCAACTCGCCTGCCAACTCAGCCGCGCGCCAGCCCCCGACGTCGACGCGGCCCTGGATGCCTTGGCGCACGAGCGGTTCGGCCCCGACGCCGCACCCCATGCCCGGCAGGCGTGGACGCTCATGAGCGACGCCTTCCGCCAGTATCCATTCCACATCAGCGTGGTATACACCTCGCCCGTCCAATGCGGCCCCGCGAACCCGCTCTATCCGGCCAACACCGGCTATTCCGCCACCATGTGGGGATTCCCCTACGATCACCTCGACGGGTGGCGAGGCCCCTATCCCCCCGACGTGTTCGCCTCCCAGTTCCAGAAGGTTGCCGACGGATGGCGCCGCGGGATTGCCGAGCTGCAGGCCGCCGTCGACGCGGCGCCGGCGGAACGGCGCGCGGATGCCGAGGCCGATCTCCGGCTCGCCCGGGCCGCCGCCATCCACTTCCAGTCCGTCGCCAATCAGGCCCGTTTCGTGTCCGCCCGGGACGCGCTCAGCACCCCCTCAACCACGGTCCCGCCCGAACAGCGCGCTTCCCTGCGGGCAGAACTCGAGCGTTGCCTGGAATCGGAGATCGCGCTGGCGCGCGAGCTCTTCGCACTGGTGCAGGAAGACTCGCGGATTGGCTTCGAGCCGTCCTGCCAGTACTTCTATCTGCCCCTGGACTTGGTGGAGAAGGTGATCAACTGCCGCTGGCTGCTGGAGCACCTCGACGACTGGGCCGCAGTCGCGCCGAACGCCGCGCCCTAGCCCGCACAGGGGTGAGGGCGACGAAGGAGCCGCCCCCGCCTACCGCTTCCAGATGCAGCGGTAGTTGAACCGCCTGTTCGGTGCGCTATCGCCGTTGGTGCACAGCGAGATCGGGCTCTCCAGATCGGCCGGATTGTCGCACCAGTGGAAATCGAAGGTGAATGCGCGGCCCTTCAAGCCGATCAGCCCGCGCGGCACGGCTACCTCGAATCCCGTGCCCGCATATGCGTAGTCCAGCTCCGCCACTTCCTCCCACGAGCCGGTTCCGGCCTCGTAACGCATGAGCGTCGTCGTCTCTTCATCCACCACCCGCTTGTTCACCAGGTAATCGTAGCCGAACCAGCCCGTCTCGGAATCCCTGTCTGCATCGATCAGCAGCAGCATCCAGTTCGCGTCCGTATGCGGGCTGAGGGGTGCCGCCGTTTCCGCGAAGAAGCAGATGCGCTTGCCGTCCACGGCCACCTTGCTCGTGATGAAGTCGTTCCGGCCGGATTCGTCCGCATAATGCAGCCCCCCGTAGCCGTTGTAGTCCCGGTGGAACGTGTCGCCCACGGTGTCCCCGTACTCGATTCCCACGTCCGCCCAGTCCGCGAACTCGCCGTCTATCGTGATCCGCCGCCGCCCCCGCAACTCCGGGATCGGGCGGACGCCCTTGTACCGCCGGATATTCTGGGCCATCTGCATGTAGTAATTGTCGGTGTATCCGCCCTTCATCGGCTGAATGCACCGGTTGAATTCGCCATTGTACTGATCGATGAAGCGATACGTACTCTCCCGCCGCATGAACGAATACGTTTTCCCTTCTTCGGGATGGTATTTGCCCGCCGTCCATTCGTTCCAGTCGTTGATGTAGAGGAACTGCGGATCGGCGGCGAGCGCCTCCTCCCACCGTTCCTGGAAGTAGATGCCGTAGCCCTCCGGATGTTCCACGGTTTCGCCCAGCCACGGCACGTACGTCGGCACCGGCAGATCGTATTCATCCAGTTCCGGCTCGCCGTGCTCGCGCGTCCACGACTTGCCGATCAGGCTCGACGGATGTTGCGCGGGCGTCACGGCCGCTTCCTCCCTCGCGCCGTCGTGCGTCGACAGCAGTTCGTCCACGCCCAGCGCCTGCACCCGCTTGTCGCCCATGTCGTAGCCGAAACTCCAGTTGTCCTCCGTGCCGATGAAGCGCTCCCCGGCCCACTCGTAATACCCCCACCACATCGTGCGCAGCGTGAAGAATGCTTTCACTTCCTTGCTGTAGTCCTGGTAGAACTCCTCCGCGTAATCCGGATCCCCGTAGTGCGGGTGGTTCGTGTCCGTCTTGGCGGCCGGATCGTAGTGTGGGTTGGGATTCTGCACGCCGCCCCCGTTTGCGTCGACTCTCGGGTTTCCGTTGTACAGCAGGAGCGGCTTGCCGTCCCACATGAACCACAAGTCCTTGTATTTCCCCTCTTTGTAGATCCTGTCGTACAAGTCTTGAACCACCGTGATCACCGGCCCGTTGAACGCCCAGAAGCAGAATTGCGGCACCTTGTTCCCCTCGGCCTTCATCTGCTGCATCACGGGGAACACCGCGTCCCATTCGTCCCAATACCGAACCGCGTTCGTCACGTCCATCACCAGCACGTCCACCCCCGCGTCGGCGAGCATCGACATGTCCTTCCGAATCACGTAGGGATCCCGGCTCAGGAAGTAGCCCACCTCCGGCTCACCCCAGTGATACGAGCCTTCTGTCCACAGGGGGTGCTTCGCATCCAGGCGCGCCTTGGGATCGGTTGAAAGCACCTTGCTCACGTCTGCCGTGTACGGGCTCTTCAGCGTCGCACGGGGATCGCTGTGCCACGTGATGTAGAAGATCCCCACTATCCGGCGCTGGCCTGTTTTCACCGGGCCCACCTCCGCCAATCCCGGCATCGTCCGCCCGAGCGCGTCCGTGGCCACCCACGTGTCCGGATAGACGTCGCGGTAGCCCGCCTCGCCCGACTGCGCCGAACCTGAAACCAAAAGGGCTGCAACCAAAAGGCTCAATATCTGCATTCTCATGGCTTGCTCCGGCTGTTGACAGTGACGCCGCGCAACACGGCCTACCGAGTATACCACCGCAAGGGGCCGGACTTGCCTCCCCGGCGCGAACAGTCTACACTCACGGAGACACGGGGTGAACGAGAAAGGACTACGAATCATGGCAGAGATGGGCGTTGGAATCATCGGAACCGGTTGGGTTGCTGGCGAACACATTGCGGCATACGAACGCAATCCCCACACGAGAGTCGTCGCGCTGTGCGATCTCACCGAAGAGGCCGCCCGCGCCAAGGCCGCGGCCTGCGGCATCGAGTGTGCCGTCTACACCGACTACAAGCAGATGCTGGCGCGCGACGATATCCAGATCGTCTCCGTCACCTCGCCGCCCAATTTCCATCCCGAGCACGCCATCGCCGCGGTGCGGGCCGGCAAGCATCTCCTCCTCGAGAAGCCGATGGCGCTCAACATCGACGACGCCCGCGCCATCCGCGATGCCGTCGCCGAGGCGGGCGTCAAGTCGCTCGTCGGCTTCGTGCTGCGCTGGAACCCCCTCTACCAGCTCGTCAAAACCCAACTCGCCCAGAATGCCATCGGCCGCGTGTTCTTTGGCGAGGTGGACTACTTCCACGGCGTCGGCCCTTGGTATGGCCAATACACCTGGAACGTGAAGAAGAGCATGGGGGGGAGTTCGCTGTTGTCGGCGGGCTGCCATGCCGTTGACGGGCTCCGCTGGTTCATGGGCGGCGATGTCGCCGAAGTCACCCAGTACGCCACCTTCGGCCAAGGCCCCGACTTCAAGGAATACGAGTACAACCCGTCGTCGGTCACGATCCTCCGATTCACCGACGGACGCATTGGCAAGGTTGCCTCCTGTATCGAGTGCGTGCAGCCTTACGTGTTCCGCATCAACCTCGTCGGCACCCACGGCACCATTCTCAACAACCGGATCTTCTCGAAAACCATGTATCCCGGCCAGACGAGTTGGGCCGAGGTGCCCACAATCCTCCCCGACAGCGGCGACGTCACCCATCACCCGTTCACGGGCGAAGTCGAGCATCTCGTCGACAGCATCCTGTCCGGCGAGGACGTCCACTGCAACGTCGAGGACGCCTACAAGTCGCACGAAGTCGTGTTCGCCGCGGATCGATCCGGTGAGGAGGGCCGGCCTGTTACGCTGCCGTTGCCCTGAGCCGCGAAGGCGTGTCCAGAAGCAGCCCGCGCCGAGCCGCCCTATCCGGGGCCGGAGTGGGGGGGCGGGGCGTCATTCCTCGGTTTGATCGGACGGCCCTGACAGGCGCCGGAGCATCCTGCGGATATCGGTGGCGCCACGTATCGCCACGTACACCGTCACCGTCGAATACCAGCCGACACAGGCGGCCGTCAACGTCCACCAGAACCAGTGTTCGCTCATGATTCGGCCCCCTTTGGCGCAGGACGTCTCGGCTTCAACAGCGAACCGGCCACCATCGCCGCCGCCGCGCACAGATAGGTGGCGATGTTCGAGCGGTGCGGCCCGATGATGTCCTTGGCGAAGTGGCGCGTCGCGGGCAATTGCTCCATCACCAGGAACGCGATGGGAACCACTGCGCCCGCGATGATCGCCCCGGCCGCGCCCCAACTGTTCGCCCGTTTCCAGTAGCAGCACGCCACGAGCAGTACCGACATGCTCGACAGATAGATGTTTGCCGTCACCGTCAGGTAATCCCACAGGCTCCCCCGCAACGGATACCACAGCCCATATAGCAGCAGGAACACGCCGATCAGCGCCACAATCGTCCGGCTCACCAGAAGCCCGCGCCGCTCCGACCACGCCCCTTTGCGAAACGGCGCCAGGATGTCGTTATAGATCACACTCGACCACGTCAGCATATACGACGAGTCCGTCGACATGTCGGCCGCCAGCATCGCCGCCACGAGGATGCCCATCAGGCCCACCGGCACGATCTGACTCAACAGCTTCGGCATGGCGAGCAGGGTGTTGTCCCCGATCTGCTCGGGCGTGAGCACCGCCAGCGCGGCGATACCCCAGACGGCGGGAATCAGCCAACGGCACAGGAAGAAGAAACTCGTGCGCGTGTACACCCGCCGCCCTGTCTGCGTGTCCTTGGCGGCGAGCAACCGTTGGATCGTCGTCTGCCACGTCAACACCATGGCCAGGCTCAGCATGCCATTGGCCACGACGTACTCCCATCCCATCTTCGGATGGATAAACGGGTTGAAGCCGCCCGGCCCGTAGTGTGTCTGCACCGTCTCTGTCAGCCGGCCCCATCCCACGTTCACCAGGATCAGCACCGTCACGGCCAGCAGGCCCACACTCAACACGATGAACTGGAGGAAATCCGTCACGAGCACCGACAGCATGCCGCCCAACACGGTGTAGATCGCCACAAACACCAGCAGCGCCGTCATCGTAATCTCGAGGTACCGCGCGTCGAACCCGCACACCGCCACGAGGAAATCGCCGCCCGTGCGCAGGAACACCCCCATGTTCAGCAACCCGCCCAGCACGATCACCACCCCGCTCAACCAACGCACCCGCGCCCCCAGCCGGAGCTCGAACAATTCCGGGATCGTCATCACCCCCGCGTCCCGCAGCGGCTTCACGCAGAATCCCGTGAGGCCCACGAAGAACATCGCCAGTGCCGCGAGCACCCCCGGAGTCGCCCCCGCGAACCCGTTGAGAAACCCGCTCTGCGCCGTGTACATGCACGTGACCACGCCGAATTCCGTAGCCGCAAGCGAGGCGATGCCCAGGTAGAGGTTCATCTCGCGGCCTGCAAGCAGGAAGTGCTCCACCTTGCCCACGTACTTGCGTACCGCCAGCCCGGCGGCCATCGTCGCGACGATGTAAAGTCCGACGATACCGCCATCGATCCACGAGAAATGTCCCATGTCGGCCCCTAACCTCTTTCCTGCGTGAACCCCCACGCGTCTGAGTGCTCGAATCTACGGCTATCTCCCCCCGAAGTCAAGAACCAATCTTCCGTTCTCGGTTGCTTGATCATCCCGGCGGCTCGGACTACGATGGGGCCGTCAGCCGGAACAACCTCGAGGAGGAACTCCCGTGTATCCCATCATGCATCGTTCCGCGATCCTGCTTGCGCTCTGCGCCCTGCTCGCCGTGTCCGCCCTCGGCGCTGATCTCAACCAGCAGGCCATCGACGAGATCAAGGCCGGCACCCGCACCGAGGCCAAGGCCTCCTGGTGGGGGTTCGATCCTGAAGACGCCACACACGCACTGCAGGCCGCCATCGACTCCGGCGCCGCACGCGTTCTCGTCGAAGACATGGGCAGCCCGTGGATTGTCGAACCAATCCAACTGGCCAGCAACCAGGAGGTCGTCTTCGAGAAAGACGTTGTCGTCCAGGCCAAGCGCGGCGCCTTCAAGAAGCTCGGCGACTGCCTGTTTACCTGCGCCCTCAAGGAGAACGTCACCCTCCGCGGGAACGGCGCCACCTTCGAGATGTGGAAGGCCGACTATCACAGCGACGCCTACGAGAAGTCCGAATGGCGCCACTGCCTCAGCATCCGCAGCAGCTCCAACGTCAACGTCTACGATCTGACCCTCGCCGACAGCGGCGGCGACGGCATCTACCTCGGCGTGATGGAACGGGGCGTCACCAATAAAGGCGTCCATATCCGCAACGTCATCTGCACCGGCAACAACCGCCAGGGCATCAGCGTGATCAGTGCCGAGGATCTCCTCATCGAAAACACCATCCTCGAGGATACTGGCGGCACCGCGCCCATGGCCGGCATCGACTTCGAGCCTAACGATCCCAGCGAGCGCCTCGTCAATTGCGTGATGCGCAACTGCATCACCCGCAACAACGCCGGCGACGGATTCGAGCTCTACGCCATGAATCTCGACGACACGTCGGCCCCGCTCTCCATCCGGATCGAGAACTGCCAATCCATCGCCGATCGCTCCTGCGTGCGCGTGATTACCGGCAACGGCCCGCCCCACCCCGCCGTCTCGGGAACCATCGAGTTCGTCAACTGCCGGTTTGCCGACGGACAGCAGAGCGGCATTGTCATCCGCGAGAAGCCGGCCACCGGCGCCGAACTGCGCTTCGTCAACTGTGTCCTGGCCAATCCTGTTCTCGGCGCCCCTTCCCTGTCGCCCATCCTCTTCGGATCCGAGATGCGCAATACCGAGAACATCGGCGGCGTCGAGTTCGTCAACCTCGTCATCCAGGATCCCCTCGGCCGGAAACCCATCGACTACGGCAGCTTCAGTGAACTGCGCCTCGTTGACGTCACCGGCACCCTCGTCGTCGAGCAGGACGGCAAGCGGACGCCCTATACCCTCACACAAGAACTGATAGACGAGTGGATTCCAGCCCACAACTTCAGGGCCATCGAGCCGTTCGACACCCAAGGCGTCCGTTACGTCCCCGCCTTCGATCAGGTGGAGCCCGCTGCGCTCCGCGCCTGCCCCTGCCGCCAGCGCGGCACGGCCACCCATCTTGCCTGGGTTGAGCAGGGCGACACCTTGACGTTCACCGTCAGCATCATCCCTGTCGGCTCCTACGCCGTCCGGCCCGCCTCCGTCGAGATCACCGCCCCCTCCGGCAAAAAGTTCCCGCTCGCCGACGTTGAAGGCGCGGAGCCCGTGTCGTACTCGTTCAAGGCCGAGGGATCGGGCGCCCACACCATCGTGTGCCAGGCTGGGGGCCACACGGCCCGCGTCGGCTCCACCACCCACCGCCTCTGCGCCTATTCCGAAACGTCCTTGTTCCACTTCCTCGGCACCACCGGCGAGTTCTTCCTCTACATCCCGCCCGGCGTCAGCGAATTCGCCGTCAAAGTCGCCGGTGCCAGTGCCGGCGAACGCGTCAAGGCCTCCCTCCACGATCCCGCCGGCACCCTCGTCGACGAACAGGACAACATCGCCAAGGCCCGCCAGTTCGTCGGCGAGCGCACCGACGCCACCCAAGGCGCCGTCTGGAGTCTCCGGCTGAGCCGGCCCGCCGTCGGAGTGCTCGAGGACTTCCACGTCCAGATTCAGGGCGTCCCGCCCCTGCTGGGCCCATGCCCCGAAGCCCTGTTCCGCCCCGAATAAAGTGTGCCCTTCGGGCGTGAAGCGCCCGAAGGGCACATAAGAAGAACGCTGCGCGTTCTTCATGGGCGCGGGCACGGCGCCAACGGAGCCGGCGTTGCGGGGCAATCGCACTTAATCCTGTGTGAAGGCGGGGCGGGGCTGGGTTAGCAGCCCGGATTTTCCCTTACGATTCCGGAAGAAGGAGGGATTTGCGCAGTAAGATTACTTTGATATTTAGCTGCCACATCGGTATTCTCTTCTCGGTTCTTGTCTCAACTCAAGGAGAGGTACAATGGGCATCCGTAGTGAGTCTGCCTTCTTGCAGTGTTTCGGCCGGATCGAGGATCCCCGCATGGAGCGTCACAAAAAACACAAGCTTCTCGACATCATCGGCGTCGCCGTGTGCGCCTCCATCGCGGGCGCCGACGGATGGGCCGCCGTCGAGCAGTTTGGCAAGGCCAAGGAGGCCTGGTTGCGCACCTTTCTCGAACTCGAGAACGGCATCCCCTCTCACGACACCTTTGGCCGGGTTTTCAGCCTGCTCGCCCCCCAGGCCTTTGAACAGGCCTTCCGGGACTGGGTGCAAGTGATTCAGGGCAAGATCCAGGGGCTCGTGGCCATCGATGGGAAGACGGTCCGGGGTTCTCACGACCGCGCCAATGGCAAAAAGGCCATTCACATCGTCAGCGCTTGGGCCGTCCAAAACGGCGTGTGCTTAGGCCAGGTCAAGACCGACGACAAATCCAACGAGATTACCGCCATTCCCGAGCTGTTGGCCAAGCTCGACCTCCAGGGATGTCTGGTCTCCATTGATGCCATGGGATGCCAGCGCGAGATTGCCCAGAACATTCT
>JAFGTL010000433.1 GCA_016934125.1 Candidatus Hydrogenedentota bacterium | reverse complement strand
CTCGTCGCCATCCTCGACGCCGACAAGGAGGGCTACCTCCGCTCCGAACGGAGCCTGATCCAAACCATCGGCCGCGCGGCCCGCAACGTCAACGGCCGGGTGGTCATGTACGCGGATCAGATGACAGGCTCCATGGAGCGCGCCATCGGCGAGACCAACCGGCGCCGCTCGAAGCAGACGGCCTACAACAAGAAGCACAAGATCACGCCACGCACCGTCGAGAAGGCCATCTCGAACGTGCTCAAGTCCGTGTACGAACGCGACTACGTGACGGTGCCCGTCGCCGCCGAGGAGCCCGAGCTGTACATGCCGTCCTTCGATTTGGCGAAATCGATTCGCGATCTCAGAAAACGCATGAACGACGCCGCCAAGAAGATGGATTTCGAGAAGGCCGCCGAATACCGCGATCGCATATTGGCCCTCGAACGGCGGCAGATCGAAGAGGGGTTGTAGCCCCGGCCATACATGGGCTACTCTCGGCGCGGGAGAAGGGGGTGATGCGTCTTCCATTGACAGAACTGGAGCTTCGGCGGACGGCCTCGCGCCGCTTCACCTACGTCGTGCGCATGCTCCCCATAGTGGCCGTACTCCCCTACCTCTTCTGGCTGTGGGCGTACACCTCCGGGGTGCTGCGCGTGTGGCGCCCCGGTAATCCCGCGGAATACGTCCCGTGGATGATCGCGTTGGCCGCCCACAACGTCCAGTATCTCGCCGTCTTCGTGCTGGCCCCCATCCTGTGCGCTGCATCCGTCGCCGACGAGAAACGCGAGGGTTCCCTCGGCCTGCTGCTGCTCGCCGATTTCCGCGGCACCGACATCCTGTTCGCGAAATTCCTCACCGCCTTCTTCCAAGTCGAGCTCCTCCTCGTAAGCGCCTTGCCCGTGCTCGCCATCGCCTCGTTTCTGGGCGGCATCTCCACGCCCAACGTGGCATTCGAAATGGGCCTGCTCTCCGTGTGCGCCTTCACGATCTGCGCGCTGGGCGTGCGGGCCTCGACGCGCGCATCGAACGCGTTCGAGGCATTTGTGTACACGGCCATCGCCGAGGCCGTCTGGATCGGAGGAACGCGCTTTATCGATGTGTCCACCGGCAACGGGCGAACCGGCCGGTTCTGCATCGCCGTCATGTCCGCGGAAGGCAGCGGAGGCTTCATCGCCTCGGGCGCCTGGCTCCCGGGGGTTCTCATCGCCCTCCTGATCGCCGCGGTGGCCCTGTTCGAGGCCCGCAGACTGCTCGTTCGACAGGCCGTGCCGAAGCCTGCCGCGCCGCGGCACGATCGGCGCCGGCGACGCCGTCGCCTGCTGCGCATGACGCCGGTTGCGAGACTGGTTGCGGCGGGCTCGAGCGGGTTGCCCATCCATGAACTCTCCACCCGGGCCAAGGTGCTTGTGGCCGCCGCGCTCGTCCCCATCTACTACGTGCCCTGCGCCGGCCAGATCCTCGTGACGGCCCTCATCTGTTACGACGTCACCTCCTCCATCGCATGGAGCCGGCGGGGCGGCGCCCTCGACTCCCTGCTGATCACGCCGGCCACGAACCGGCACCTCACCTGGAGTATCATCAAGGTATTCCTGCAGCGCGGCGTCATCTTTCTTCCCGCACTGGCCGCGCGCAACCTCTTCCTGGCGCGTTACGCAATCCAGAGCAACTGGGTGCTCCTCCTCGCCACCCTGGCGGCGTATCCGGTGCTGAAGCTGGCCGCTGCCGTCGCCCTCGGATGCTCCGCGACAACGCTGCGGACAAGCCCGGCCGCGCAGGCCTTCATCGCGGTGGCGGCCGGCCTCGCAGCACGTGTGGCCGCGGATTATGTGCTGCTGCTACTCAGCGTCGCCTGGCCCCCCTCGATCCTTCGCAACACGCTGATGCAGGCCGACCTCCAGGGCCTCTTAGCAAATGCCGCCGTGCTGTGCGCAGCATACCTGGTGTTCGCCCGGTTCGGCGTCCGCCGGTGGCGCGCCGGCGCCGCGTAGTGCCGGCCGGGGTTGCGCGATTTCGCGCGCCGCGCTATGATTGGAGCACGGGAGGTGACACCGTGATCGTATCGAACCGACTCCGGAGGCATTTCCTTATCACAGCCATGGCCGTGCTCTGCGTCGCGGCCGGCATGTTCACCGCGCGTGCACAGGTGATCAATCTGGATCGGCCCGGCGATCGCGACTTCGTCGTAGACAAGGCCGGCCTGCTCACCCCCGAGGATCTTCAGGCTGTCCGCGCCATCTGCGACACCCTCCTCACCGAACGCGCCACGCCCATCGTCGTCGTCACCATCGATTCCATGACCGCCCACGGCGGGCCCAACATGCGGATCGAGACGTTTGCCACGCTCCTCTTCAACCAGTGGGGCATCGGCTACGAGAAAGTCGGCGAGAGGGAATGGAACACGGGCATTCTGTTGCTCGTCTCGATGCAGGATCACAGCGCCCGGATCGAGCTCGGCAACACCTGGGGCCGCGACTTCGATGCCGTGGCCGCGCGCGTCATGCAGGAACAGATCATCCCCCACTTCAAAGAAGGCAAGTTCTCCGAGGGCATCCTGGCAGGCGTGCGCGGGCTCGATAGTATGGCCCGGGGCCTCCAGCTTCCGAAGGCACACGTGCCCCCCCGGCCCTGGTGGCACTACGCCCTCGTCATCGGCGGCGTCGCCCTGGCCATCTTCACCGTCGTGTCTCTCATCATGAGCGGCGCGAAGGGCTGGGCCTGGGTGTTCTGGGGCATCGTGTTCGGCACGCTGGGCACGGTGCTCTTCTTCCTGTTGAGCAGCCGCGGCTACCGGGGCCGCGGGACACTGGGCGGCGGCTTCGGCGGCGGTGGCTTCTCCGGGGGCTCCTTCGGCGGCGGATTCTCCGGCGGCGGCGGCGCCACCGGCTCCTGGTAGCGCGAGGGACGCAATGCAAAAAGCGAGCACATTCTTCACGGAAGAACAGCGGAAACGCATCGAGCAGGCCGTGGCCGATGCCGAGTCCAAGACCTCGGCCGAGATCGTGCCCGCCCTCGCGTCGGCCTCTGGCCGCTATGATCGCCCCGAAGACATCGTGGGCGTCTGGTGCGGCGTCATCGCCATGGCCGCGGTTTGGTGCCTGCTGCCACGGGGCGGCGCCGACGCGGCCAGTTGGGGGTTCGCCTGGGCCGCGCTCAAGCTCCCCGCACTGATCGCCGCCGTCGTCGTCGGTTTCGTCATCGGCGCCGTGATCGGCAGCAACGTGGGCTGGCTCCGCCGGCTGTTCACGCCGCGCCGCCAGATGGCCGAGGAAGTGGCCGAAGCCGCCCGCGGCCTGTTCTTCGATGGCCGCGTCCACCACACCGAACGCGCCACCGGGCTGCTCGTCTATCTATCCCTTTTCGAGCGCACCGCCGCGATCATCGCCGATGAGGCCGTCCTCAAAGGACTCGGCCAGCCCGCCCTCGACGAGTTGTGCGCCCGGCTGACCGCCGGCCTCTGCGGCGGCGATCCGGCTGAGGCCGTCTGCGCGGTATTGGCCGACGCGGGCGAACGCCTCGCCAGCGTGCTTCCGCCGAGCGAGGAGAACCCCGACGAATTGGCCAACAGCCTCATCGTGATCGACTGATCCCGCGCGGAACCCGCCGCTATCCACGCCCGCCCTACGGCGCCTCCACCGGACGCAGCGTCACGGCCCGCAGGTTCGTGACCGCCCCCTTGGGCATGCTCTTCGGCGTCACGGACAAGGTGTATTCGCCCGGCTCGCCAAGCGTCATCGTGCCCAGACGAACCGTCGTGAAATCCGTCCACGACTTCGTGTCCGCCGTCGTGCCCGTCAGCGTCTCGCCGCCGGCCGACACCTCGTACTCGGCACCCCCCGTGCCGGGCGCGTTGGCATAGTCGACCTCCACCGCGAACGTGCCGGGCGTGCGAATCGAGAAGGCCCAACTCACCCAGTCCTTCGGATTCGTCCAGTATCCGATGTTATCGCGGCCGCGGCCCCCCTCGTAGCGGGCCGCCTCGCCGTGGATGTCCGCATCCATGGCCTTCAGCGCGACCACCCCATCCTCGCCTTGCGCGATGGGCCGCACCACCACCTCCGGTTCGCCCTCGATGGCGAGCACCACCACCGAAGCGATGGCGTCCGGGGCCTCTGCCGGCACCGCCACGACCACGTCCTCCCCGGCCCGTTCCGTCGCGAGTGCGGCGCGATCCGGATCGGCAAGCAGATAGGCCTTCCGCACCGGATTCAACAGCCCCGGCACGACGAGCCGGCCATCGCGCGGCCAATCAAACACGTGCAGGAAGAGCGTCCCCTGCTTGCGCGTACAGCGCCCCCACGTCAGGCGTTTGAACACGCTGGGCTGCGAGCCGTAGATGCTCTCGCCATTCACGTCCATCCACGCGCCCATGGCCGCAAGCCGCTCGACGCTCGCCTCGGGAATCAGGCCGGCGGCGGTGGGCCCCACATTCAACAGGAAATTGCCCCCTTTGCTCGCAATATCGATCAGATTCCGAATCAGCACCTCGGTTGACTTCCAGTTCGTGTCGCGTTCCTTGAATCCCCAGGTGCCGTTCATCGTCATGCAGGTTTCCCAGTCGCGGCCCGCGATCCCCGTGGCCGGGATGAACTGCTCGGGCGTGTCGTAGTCCTGCGGAACGCCGAGCCGGTTATTGATGATGATCCTGGGCTGCAGCCCCCGGATCAGCGCGGCCACCTCGCCGGCCCGGTGCTCCTCGGGCGCATGCTCCCAGCCGCCATCGAACCACAGGATCCCGATATCGCCGTAGTTCGTCAGGAGTTCTTCGAGCTGGCCCTTCATGTAGTCGATGTAGCGATCGTAATTGGCGTCATCCGCGGGCCGCGTGTCCCACTTCCGGCGCGGGAGGTAGTCGGGGTGGTGCCAATCGAGGATCGAGTGATACCAGCAGATCTTCAGGCCTTCCCGATGGCACGCGTCGGCCAGTTCCTTCAGGATGTCGCGCCGGAACGGCGTCGACATGACGTCGTAGTCCGTCAACGCGCTGTCAAACAGGCAGAACCCATCGTGGTGCTTGCTCGTGATCACGATGTACTTCATCCCCGCCCGCTTGGCGATGCGCACCCACTCGTCCGCGTCGAACTTCACCGGATTGAACTGATCCACGAGCGGCTCGTAGTCGGCCACGGGAATCTGCCCCCCGTGCATGATCCACTCGCCCGCGCTCCCGACTTCGTTGCCGTTCCAGATTCCGGCGGGAATCGCGTACAGCCCCCAGTGGATGAACATGCCGAACCGG
>JAFGTL010000432.1 GCA_016934125.1 Candidatus Hydrogenedentota bacterium | reverse complement strand
TTCCAAACCTGCCGCCCCGGCCCCCAGATCCGTCCTCGGCAGAACGCCCACTCTGCCTATTGACTTCTACCTATCATGGATGTCCCGGGATTTCCGGGTTTTGGCCCGTCACCCGCGGGCGCGGGGCATTGACATTCGGGAGGGGGCTTGCCACAATTCCGGCGGCGGAGGCGGGTGCACCCGCGAAATCGGGCGGAAACCAGGCAGATCCGCAAGCGCTTTCGCGCCGGCACGCGACGCGCGCCGGCCCGTCAGCCGGCTCCGCTGAAGGCAGGTTTGTTGTGACTCACGGCCCAGACATCAGCCAGTACATCCCCGCAAACGCCAACGTGACAATCGGTTTGGCGATTGCGCTGGGCATTCTGTACTGCTTCCTCGGGTATCGGGCCCTGAAGTTCGTGATTTTCCTGACGGGCTTCGCCCTGGCCGGCACGGTGGCCTGCGCCATCGCCGCCTGGGCCAGCCAAGGCAACCCCCTCGTGTGCCTGATAGCCGGGCTCGTGGGCGGCATCCTGGGCGCCGTGGCCATTCTCGTGCTCTACAAAGTCGGCGTGTTCTGCCTCGGCCTGATGGCCGGCGCCCTCATCGCCCAAACCGTGCTGGCCGGCCGCGGGGACGCCTGGGTGGTGTGGGCCGTCATCGGTGCGGGCGGCCTCGGCGGGCTCGTGGCCCTCGTGCTCGAACGGCCGATCATGACGCTCGCCACGGCCGCCCTCGGCGCGTGGATGATCGTGTCCGGCGCGGCGTTCTTCTATGTCGGCCCCGGATTCTTCGACGGGTTCGACGAGCCCTTCGTCCCCGGCAGCCGCCGGTTCTGGCTCGTTACGTCCTGGGCCGCCCTGGCCCTTACCGGCCTCCTGTTCCAATTCGTCTCCACCAAACGCCACCCTACCCGCGTCGTTGTCCGCGAAGCCAAAGACGTGTGACGTGCGCCGTTCCGGCGCTTGCGAAGAACGTTGCGCGTTCTTCATGGGTGCGGGCTTCGAGAAGGGGTGCGGGCGTACGAGTCTTGACAAGAGCGGGTGCGGTCGGGAAACCGCACCCGAACGGGGAAGGCAGATCGCAGCCGCTGCGCCCGGCTGTCCCACACCGGAAGCGGAGCCGTCTCGTTCGCCTGACATGCCCCCGGGGGATGGGGTACACTTGGGTGCGCGGGCGGCGTCAGGCGGTCCGGCCCGGGGGATGATTGGCCTACGCGATGGCTCTGTTGACGGTTGACAACATGCGCACCCATTTCCACACCCGCCACGGGGTTGTGCGGGCGGTGGATGGCATCTCGTTTGCCATCGAGCAGGGCGGCACGCTGGGCATCGTGGGCGAATCGGGTTCGGGCAAGTCGGTGGCCATGCTGTCGCTGCTGGGCCTGTTGCCCATGCCGCCGGCGCGCATCGAGGGCGGTTCGGCGGCGTTCGCGGGGCTCGATCTGCTCGCGTGCGGGCCGGCCGCGTTGCGGGGGGTGCGGGGCCGCCGGATCGGCATGGTGTTCCAGGATCCGATGACCGCGCTGAATCCCTACATGCGCATCGGGGCGCAGCTCATGGAACCGCTGCTGGTGCACGCGAAATGCTCGAAAACCGACGCGCGCGCCCGGGCCGTGGCGGCCCTCGAATCGGTAGGGATCCAGGACGCGTCGAGCCGGATGCAGGACTACCCGCACCAGTTCTCGGGCGGCATGCGGCAGCGCGTGATGATCGCCATGGCGCTGATCGCGGGGCCCGAACTCCTCATCGCCGATGAGCCGACCACGGCGCTCGATGTGACGGTGCAGGCCCAGATCCTCGACGTGATCAAGCGGCTCCAAGCCGAGTTGGGCATGGCCGTCGTGTTGATCACCCACGATCTCGGCGTGATCGCGGGCGCGTGCGACGACGTGGCCGTGATGTATGCGGGGCGGTTCGTCGAGTCGGCGTCCGCGGCCGATCTGTTCCGCGGGCCGCGCCATCCCTACACCCGGGCGCTCATGCGCTCGATTCCGTCCACCCACGACAAAGGGGAGGCGCTGTTCACCATTCCCGGCGCGCCGCCCGACCTGGGCCGGCCGATCGAGGGCTGCCCGTTCGCGCCGCGCTGCGCGGAGGTCCGGCCGGGATGCCGCACGGCCGTGCCGGAACTCGCCGAGGTGGCCCCGGGCCATCGCTCGGCCTGTCTCCGGGTGCAGGCAGGTGATCTATGACCGCGCCATTACTCGAGTTAGACGACGTGCGCACCCATTTCCCGGTGTATAAGGGCGCCCTGTTCGAGCGGCAGGTGGGCACGGTACGCGCCGTGGACGGCGTGAGTTTCACGTTGGCGCGGGGCGAGGTGCTCGGGCTGGTAGGGGAGTCCGGGTGCGGCAAATCGACGCTCGCGCGGACGATTGTGCGGCTCGTGCCTCCGACGAGCGGCGCGATCCGGTTCGAAGGCCGCGATCTGGCCGCACTGTCGCAGGCGGAGATGCGCCGGATCCGCCCCCGGCTCCAGATGGTGTTCCAGGATCCCTACGCGTCGCTCAATCCGCGGATGACGGTGTTCGACGCCATCGCGGAGCCCATGCGCGCCCACCGGTTGTGCCGCGCGGGCGAGTTGGCCGGGCGTGTGGCCGATTTGATGGATCGCGTCGGGTTGGCCCGGCGGCTCGTGCGGAAGTATCCCCATGAATTCTCCGGCGGCCAGCGCCAGCGGATCGCCATTGCGCGCGCCCTGGCCCTCAACCCGGCCCTCATCCTCGCCGACGAGCCTGTGTCCGCCCTCGATGTGTCTGTCCAGGCCCAGATCCTCAACCTGATCGCCCGGCTTTGCGCCGAATCCGAGTTGAGCCTCGTGCTCATCTCGCACGACCTCGGCGTGGTGCATCACCTCGCCGATCGGATCGCGGTGATGTATCTCGGGCGGATCGTCGAGATCGGCCCGGCCGGGCGCGTGTTCCACCGGCCGCTGCACCCGTACACGCGGGCGCTCATCAGCGCTATCCCCGAGCCCGATCCCGAACGCGAGCGGCACCGGGCCCGGATGCTGCTGCGCGGCGATCCGCCGTCCCCCCTGCATCCGCCCGCCGGGTGCCCGTTCCACCCACGCTGCCCCTTTGCCGTGGAGGCGTGCGCCGCTGCGGCGCCCGGCCTGGCCCCCTATCCCGGCTTCGACGGACAGGCCGCCTGCATCCGCCTCGACGCGGTCGAGCGGGGCGCGTCGCGGGGCGTGTCGCGGGGCACCCCGGCGTCTTGACGGGCACCCGGACGCCGCCTACAATGAACCCCGGTGCGATCCGGGCCCAAAACAGAGGATGGGTATGCCCATGAGTGGCAATCTTGACGACGTCCTCCAGAAGCTTGAGGCGGCGGTGGCCGACTGGACGGCTGAACTGGCGGCCACGGGGGCTGTCGATGCGGGCGCGTCCGGAAACCCCGCCCCTTCTCAGCCCCCGGCCGGTTCTGCGGGCGCGCCGGCCGGAGGAAGCGGAGCGGGGCCGAGTCCTGCCGCGGAACGGGCCGTGAGCGAGGGGTGGGCGGCGGTCAAGGCCGGATTCGAGGCGCTGCAGCATACCCTCGAGCAGAGCATTGGGAGTTCCAAGGCCTTGGCCGGGCGTCTGGCGGCTATCGAGGAATCGGTGGACGGATTCCGGACGGATCTGGCCGCGTTGCGGGGCCGGTGGGAGGCGGACACGGGCGCCGCACCGCATGACGCCGCACAGGCCGGCGACTCGGACGTGTCGGAGCGGCTCGCCCATGCGTTGCGCGACCGCGATGAAGCCCACCAGGAGATCGTCCGGCTCCGGGCCGAGTTGGAGGCCTTGCGCGGCGGGCGTGCCCCGGCCGGGCAGGCGGCCGCTGCCCCGCCCGCGCCGGAGGGCCCTCCGCTCGAGGTGTTCGACGAGCAGGGCAACCGCAGGCGAATGGGCGAGGTGCTCGTGGATGCCGAGATCATCACCCGGGATCAACTC
>JAFGTL010000431.1 GCA_016934125.1 Candidatus Hydrogenedentota bacterium | reverse complement strand
CTTCCAACGGAGCTCTCCTTTCGAAAAGCCCCTAGTGTGACATTTCTAACGAGTCCAACATGTGACATTATCAAAGAGTCGCGACAGAC
This sequence comes from Candidatus Hydrogenedentota bacterium, assembly GCA_016934125.1. GTDB lineage: Bacteria > Hydrogenedentota > Hydrogenedentia > Hydrogenedentales > SLHB01 > JAFGTL01. Next base: position 3,058 of record JAFGTL010000431.1, on the reverse strand, counting down.
TCCTTCATAGGTGTTGCAATATCCAAGCGGATCGGTTATACTATCCCCCGTGCAATGGTTGCACGCGAAAGTTTGGAGACCGTGAGCTTCAGACGCCGATTTGTATCCAATCCCTCGCCGTGCGGTGTCCTACACCGACTTCATGCTCGCCTTGGAATGGTTACTCAACGATGCTGATGAGCACCCTCCACAAAACCTGTCTTGAAAGGACGAAGCGATGAACATCTATGTAGGAAACCTCTCTTTCGACTCTGGAGCCGAGGACATCCGGGAACTCTTCTCGGCGCACGGCCAAGTGGACGATGTCCGCGTCATCAGCGATCGGGAAACCGGGCGGTCGAAGGGCTTTGGATTCGTCGAAATGCCCAACGACTCCGAAGCGCGCAGCGCCATCAACCAGTTGAATGGCACCGACCTCCATGGCCGCAACCTCACCGTCAACGAGGCCCGTCCCCGCGAGGAGCGTTCGCCCCGGCGCGGCTCCGGCCGGTACTAGCACCGAATACACATACGGAGGGCGGGGGAGACGCGCACGCGCCGGCCCCCGCCCGCCTATTCCCTCCGCGGGCCACCCGCGCTCAAAACGACAGCAGGCAATGCCAGACGTACATGTAGGCCCAGCCTTCGTTGCTCTCCCACACCCGCTTCACGAGTCCCTCATCCCCGCTGATCGCCCCCAACTCCTGCCGCTTCACCTCCCACGGCACACACACGCCCGGCGCCGCCCCCCCCTTCTCCGGCCATCCCGCTAGCCCCTTGACCTCCGGCGATTCCGGCCGCGCCGGCGCCGGCCCGCTTTGCGAGTACACCCCGTACTCCCGCGCCGCCTCCGTCATGGCCTGCACATTCTCCACCTTGGCGTCGTTCTGGATGATCGCGCTCGCATCCATGATGTATCCGCCGTCCTGCGCGACCCCCTCGATGATCTTCCGGCAATAGGCGCGCACCTCCTCCGGCGTGCCGTAGGCAAGCAGGTAGTTCGGCAGGCCGCCGCTGATGCAGAACTTGCTGCCCAGCGCCTCATGGCACCGGAAGATGTCCCCCTGATCCACATGATACACGATGCTCTGATCGGGCAGTTCCGCAAACGACTCCAGGTGGGCGTCCCAGTTCCCTTCCGCGTAGAACAGCGTCTGGTGCCCCTTCAGCCATAGCTCCTCGATGATGGGTTTCAGCGTCGGCCAGAACAGCCGATCGAAGTGTTCCTGCATGATGAAGGGCACACAGCTCCGGTGCATCCAGAACCCCACCGGCACGTTGCCGTCGGGATCGGCGCCCGCCAACGCCACGTGGGCGAGGTGCGGCGCGAGGGCCTCGCATGCAGCCAGCACCTTGTCGGGCTGCGTCAACAGATCCGACACCAGCCCCTCGTATCCGCGCAGCTTGTCCGCGATGATGTCCAGCGGCGCCTTCAGGATGCCCGCGATCGCCGGCGCAGTGCCCGACTCCCGCCGGAGCCGCTCCGCCTGCCCCGGAAACGAAAAGAAATACGACATCATCGCCATGCCGCCCTTCAGAAACGACAGGTTGTTCCGAAACGTCGCCGGCTCGCCCGGCGCCACCACGTCGGCCGACACCCGCGGCAGCCACACGTTGAACAGAAACCCCGTCGGATCGTCAATCAGCGCGTCATACTCATCCGGCCGCATCCAGGCCTTCGCCTCTTCCGGCTCCCGATACTGGAACCCCGTGTCGGGCGGCACATCGATCCCCGGAACGCCGTAGTACCGCAGCCCGATCGCCTGAGTCAGCCCCGTCCACACATACACCATGTTCGCCACGACCGCGTCCCAGTCGAAGTCCGCCGCGCATTTCCGCGCCGCCTCGAAGGCCAGTTCGTAGTCATGCGCCAGTTCCTGGCAGGTGAACCCCGCGTACCGCCCCACGAACTCCGCCACAAACGGCCGGATAGGAACCCGATCCGCCTTCCCGTTCCGCAACGCCGTCACATACCGGTTCAGCCGCTCCTGATACCGCTGCTCCATGTCTGCTGCCACAGTCTTGCCCCCTCTCATTCCCGGAAACCCCATTTGACCGCCGTGTGCGAAGTCCATTGTAGACGCGCCCCCCAGGCCCGTCAATGAGGGCCCAAGCCCCCCCGACACACCACACGGCGGGTGCGCCCCAAGACGCACCCGCCGCAATCAGTCCCCGTTTGCCCGGGCCGGCACCGTCTCCACAGGCCCGCGACTATCCCATCGTGGCCTTCACCCGTTCCTCCTGCGACAGGCCCGCCAGCCGCTCCACCTCCGCCTTGTCCAGCCCGAGCGCGTCCGCCACGCCGTTCCCATAGTCCGGATCGGCCTTGAAGAACAGCGCACACTGACGCAACTGGAGCCGCTTCTGTGCGTTCCCGAGATGCGCCGCAATGTTCCCGATCAGGTGCTCGCGATCCGTCCCGCTCATCACCTTCCCGAACAACGCCCCCGCCTGCGCGAAGTCATCGTTCAAGTGCACGTACGCATGCCGATCCGCCGTGCCCGACACCTCGAACGGCGGCTCGCCCACGCCCGCCTCCGGCTCCGGCCCGCCCATGCTGTTCGGCCAGTAGTTCGGGCCGCCCCCGCCATTGTCGTCGCACCGCATGGAACCGTCCCGCTGATACGTGTGCGCCGCGCAACCCTTCGGCGCGTTCACCGGCAGCAGTTGATAGTTCGACCCAAGCCGGTAGAGGTGCGCGTCATGATACGAGTGGATACGCGCCTGCAGCATCTTGTCCGGCGACGCTGCAATCCCCGGCACGAAGTTCCCCGGCGAGAACGCCGCCTGCTCGACCTCCGCGAAGTAGTTCGACGGATTCCCGTTCAGCACCATCTTCCCGATGGGGATCAGCGGGTAGTCGCTATGCGGCCACACCTTCGTGATGTCGAACACGTCCCACCGATAGCTCTCCGCCTCCGCCACCGGCATGATCTGCACGTTCACCGTCCACGATGGGAACTCGCCCCGCGCGATCGCGTCGTACAGATCGCACGTCGCGTGATCCGGATTCTCGCCCGCAATCCGCGCCGCCTCTTCGCGCGTCAGATTCTCGATGCCCTGATCCGTCTTGAAATGG
>JAFGTL010000430.1 GCA_016934125.1 Candidatus Hydrogenedentota bacterium | reverse complement strand
TTCCCAAAGTCTTGGACAACCTTGGTAATACGGGACTTAGCTCATGCTCATCAACCAATTCACTGCACAGATTCTTGTGACGAACCTCCTGTCTTTGCTCCACGTGCCGGGCCGGCCGTCGAGTTCGAGGGGCGAGCCCGGCGGAATCGGGCAGCCGTCGATGGCGACGAAGATCTCCGGCTTCTCGCGATGGGCCACCACGGCCGCGCCTTGGCAGCCGCTCTCCTCGCTCACAGTAAACGCCACGATCAGAGGCCTGCGCGGCCGGATCGCGTCGTCGCGCAGCAACGCCAGCAGTTCGAGCAAGGCCGCGACACCCGCGCGATCGTCGAACGTCCACGCAGCAATCAGGGGATCGGCGGGATCGCCGAACCGGAACGGGCCGCGGCCGTCCCGGACAGGCACGGCCGTCGAGCCGGGCCGCACGCCTTTGGCGTCCAGTTCCGCCTTCGCGTACCCCGTCAGCACGCGGGCCTCCTTCCAGGTGAGCGGCTTCTCGCCGGCGTCAGGGGTATGCGTCGAGCCGAAGGATAACACGCCGGTGATGGACTCGTTGTCGCCGAGCACCGTAACGGGCCGTTCACCGATCTTCCACGGCATGAGGTGCCCCGAGGGAGCGATGCGCAACGAGCCGTCGTCGTCGACGGCGGTTACCACCATGCCGATCTCGTCCATGTGCGCCGCCATGGCCATCGTGCCGAGCCCGGCGTCGCGCCCGGGCAGACGCACGAGTACGTTCCCGGCCGGATCCGTCTCGGGCGCGTAGCCCATGGCGGCCAGCTTCCCTCGAACAATCTCCGCCGCCCGCTCTTCCCGGCCGGATGGCGCCGGCACGGAGAGGAGTTCCTCGATCAGGCCTACCATCCGGGCGGCGTCGTACTCGTAACCCACTGTGGCGTCCTTTCCTCCGGCTCGCGCGGCCGGTTTGCGTTCATGCCTCCACGTTCGCGGGATCGTGGTGATGGGCAAGCGAGCGGGCCATGTACTCGTCCCATGTCGCGATCTCGAACTCGTCCAGCAGTCCCTTCACCGTCAGATCCTCCGCCTCGGCACTGATGAGCACGCAGCCGAGGTGGCCCGGATCGGACACGCGCACCTTCGAGCCGTACTTGTCGCGCATGGCGCCCAGCTTGTCCCAGTGGTGATCGAGGTGAACGACGCGGCAGTCGAGGTTGACGGTGGCGGTTGTGAAGTCGAAGTAGTTCGTCGTCGACGCGATGCATTCGCCCACCGGCGAAATGATGGCGCTCTGATCGCCGGCAATCGCCCCGACGAAATGCGCCCGGCACGAATAGGCCCAGTAGGCCTGCATGAGCCCGCCGTGATACATCGACGAGAACAGGATCAGATCGGGCCTGGCCTGCACGTACTTGAGGCGGAGTTCATCGAAATTGAGATCGAAACAGATCGCGCAGGCCACGGTTCCGAAGTCGCACTGAAACACGGGCGCGTCCTTGCCGCACAGGATTCCGGCCTGTGTCGTCTCCTCGATGACAACGTGGTTCTTGTTGTAGATCCCGGACACGTTCCCGGAGCGGTCGATGATCTGAGTGGAGTTCCGCCACGTTCCGTCCTCGAGTTCGCGCGCCGCCGAATAGGCGATGTAGCAGCCATTCTTTTCGGCAACGCCCGCGAAGAAAGTGCGCACCTGATCCTTGCGTACGCGGTAGTAGTCGAGCCGATCCTCCATGGAATGCTCCGGGAACCGATCGCAGGCTTCCGGAACCACGATGAGATCGGGACGATCCGGCAGAACCTGGCCCAGTTTCGTCTGCCAGTGGGCGATCATGGCGTCCACGGCCTCCTGCCCGTACACCGCGCCCTCCGGCGCAAACCGAAGTGGCGCGGCCCCGATGGTGCTGACTCTGACGAAACTGGCCATCGTTCCCTCCCGAGGAAGCCCTCTCTTTCTCGCGCCAACCCGGCCCGGCGGCGGCGCCCCACCCCGTCCTCACGGCGGCCCCATGATGCGGAAGCGGCCCGTTCCGTTCAAGTGGACACTGGGGCGCGCCCGCGCCTCGGAATGACGGGAATGGACGGACACGGCGCTCTGTTGGGAATGAAGTGCTGAAACGTGTTATGGTGATGCGCCTTCTGGTGGCTCGCCTGTGCGCCGCCCCCACAGCCAGCCATGAAACACGAACAGAGCGTTCGGGGCCTGCCCTGGGAGGGACATGTCGCCCCGCATGGCCCCGTTCCTGAATCGGAGTGCTTCGAGTGAAACGACGTACGAAGGTCCTTGCCGCATCGCTGCTGTTGGGGGCCCTGTGCGCCCTGGCGATTGCATGGGCGACGACATCGCCCGGGGATCTCTCCCTGCTCGAGCCGTACTATGGGCGGTTCGCCCGCGATGTCGCGCTGAGCCGGCTCGAGTCCGCAGATGGGCCTCGCGACACGTTCACTTTCGTTGTGCTGGGCGACAACCGGAACAATCTGCACATGGGCACGGAGGTGTTCGAACAGGCCAAGGGCGAAGGGCCCGTGCTGATCGTCAACACGGGCGACATCGTCCGGGGCGGCACGGTGGGCGAATACCTGGAGAACTACATTCCCCTGCTCGAACTGGTGGATCCCATCCCGGTGTTCTGCGTTCCGGGCAACCACGAGCGCGGCGACCGCCACGACTACGCCGGGTTCCGCGCCATCCACGGCGAGCCCCGGTTCTCATTCGACTACGGCCGCTGCCGGTTCGTCGGATTCAACGCGTCCGAGAAACTGTGCGTCAACAGCGCTGAACTGGCCTTTCTCGATGAGGAACTGGGCAAGCCCGGGGCCGATTACCGGTTTGTGTTCTTCCACGTGCCCCCGAAGTACTTCGAGGGAACGGTGGCCTCGAATGATCGCCGCGGTTTCGAGTGGAACGCCGAGGAACTCCGCGCGATCCTCGTCAAGCATCGCGTCACCGAAGTCTTCATGGGCCACATCCACGGATACGCCACTTCCGTGATCGACGGCGTGCGCTACACGCTCTCAGCGGGCGCGGGCGCCCCGCTGAGCGATCGGCTCCCGCCCGAGGGCCAGGTGTACAACTACATGGTGCTCCACGTGAGCCCGGACGGCCTTCGCGAGGAGGTGGTATACCTCGATCCGGACAGCAGGGAGTGGATCCGCCGGGAGGTGTACGCCGGAAGCGCCTCCTGACGCATCCGGGCCTCCGGCCCGCCTATTCCAGGCCCAGGTTCAGGAGCCGGTTGGCATTCCGCCAGGTGATCTTCTCGTAGGCCTCGTCCGAGATCCGCTTGTTGGCCTTCAACTCCCGGAAGTAGTCCACAATGGGCAGATCCTGGGGCACGTTGGCAATGTCGGTGCCCCAGAACAGCCGATCCTGGAACTCCTCCATGAACCCATAGCCGAACTCGGGATCGCGGCTGATGGCCCCGAACCCGCTGCCGGCCGAGAGATCGCCCAGCAGGTTCGGATACGTCCGCATGAGTTCGACCACGCGGCCGGGCGTGACGGGCCCCTTCGGATAGGGCACCCGTTCGCCGTCCTGGACGACGTTGGTGCCGATCTCCGCCCAGAAGGGCTGGGAATGCGCCAGGAACATCAGATTCGGGAACGCCTTCAGCACCTTCTCGAGGCGGGGCAGGCCCACCTCGTCGATGAAGCCGTAGTAGCCGCCCGCCTTGGGCGCGACGTGGAACGTCAACGGCAACCCCGCGCGCTCGACGTGCTTGAAGAAGTTCATGCAGAGGGGATCGTCGAAGGGCAGGTTTGGGATACACTCCCCCACGCCCTTACACCCGAGTTCCTTGTAGGCCTCGAGCAACGGCGTGAAGTCGGCCGTCTCGTCGTTGGTGAGGAACCGCGGATCCATGTTGCAGAATGGGATCAACCGATCGGGATACTCGCCGCAGATCTCGAGCACTTCCTCCGGCGACAAGGTGATATAGCGCCGCTCGACGCTTGAGGTTGTCTGAACGACGGCCATGTCGATTCCGGCCTCATCCATCATCCGGATCAACGTCTCCGGATCGGGATAGTGCGAGCCGTTGGGCCGCGTGAGCTTCGGATGCCGCTTCTTAGCGCAGTGAACGTGGATGTCGATAAACATGAGGCCTTCTCCTGGCAACTGCTTGACCGCCGCCGCGGTTTCCGAACAGTGTGAAGGCCGCCGCGCCGGTTCCCTGCGCGACAATAGCACCCGCCTACCGTAGGTTCAACGGCGCGCCGCTTGTGGTAGGATGCAAACGTACAAGGCGAAGGTACTGCCCGGCCCTCCTTCCTCGGGCGGTCGCAGGGAGGTGTATGGCGATGATGCCGTGGTTCTTCGTGTATGTAGCCGATATGCAGCCGGGCTCGCCTCGTTCGTTCCGCTTCAACCCGGCGTGGGCCGAGAACTGGGCCACGGCGCGCCGGCAGATCAGGGATCTCGGCCCCGAGTTCATCCTCATCGGCGGCGATGTGACGCGCGACGGATCGATCCACGATTTCGAACTCGAGGCGATGAAGGCCGACTTCGACGGGATGGGACTGCCCTATCACGTCATTCCCGGAAACATGGACACGGGCAACAAACACACCCGCATCCAGGGGGCCCGGGATAACCGCGACGACGTCGGACTCAACATCTCGTCGGAGCACATCCGCCGCTTCGAGGCCGTGTTCGGCCCCACGAAGTGGAGTTTCGTGCACGAGAATGTGCGCGTATCGGGATTCTGCGACATGCTGCTCGGCTCGGGCCTGCCCGAGGAGGACGAGTTGCTCGACTGGTTCGAGGAGCGGAAGGCGGCGGTGCGCTGCGAGCATCACCTCTGGCTGATGCACTATCCCCTGTTCATCGACAGGCTCGATGAGCCGCCCTTCGATATCGCCGATCCGGCCCACTATCTGGACTGGTACTTCTGCGTCGATCAGGGATCCCGGAAACGGCTGATGGATCTGTTTCACGCCACCGGCGCTACGCGGGTGATCACGGGCCACGTGCATTGCCGGAAGGATCACGCCGCGGAGGGCATCTGCTTCGATCTGGCCCCGGCCACCTGCTCGGGCCAGTGGGCGGATCGGTGGCCCGACGGCGATCCGGCCCTGGGCTTCTTCCGCTACGATGTGGACGACGCCGGGCTACGGAAGACGTTCATCCCCCTCGCCCGGGTGTCCACGCGGGACGACGCCTACGGCCCGGGCGGGCATCCGAAGCCCGAGGCGCGCGACTACTCGCTCGCCTGGGAGAAGTGAGCCGGCGCGCCCTTTGCCTCAGAAATCGTAGTTGTCGATGTTGCTGGCGTCGAACACAACGGGATCGCCGAGGAGGATCTCGGTGCCCGCCACACGCACCTCTCCGAGCCGGCCGGCCTTGAACGAGGTGGCGCCGGGGCCGAGTTCGCCCTTCACGCAGGCCACCGCGGCATGCACGGACAAGTAGCCGAGGTCGACGGGGCTCCACAGGACAAACTGCTTGAGCGTGCCGTCCTTCACATACTCACGCATCATGTTCGGCGTCGACAGGCCCGTCAGGAACACGCGATCGGCCGCGCCCGCCTTGCGGATGGCCTCGGCGGCGCCCGGGAGCGCCTGCGACGTGATCGCGAACACGCCCTGCAGATCGGCGTAGGCTTTCAGGCAACTCGTGGTCACTTGCGTGGCCAGTTCCTGGCTTTCCTCCGACACCTTCGGCGTCTCGGACAGGTTCGTCATGTTGGGGTAGGTGGCCTGGCGGTACTTCTCCATCTCATCCATCCAGATGTTCTGGTTCGCGGCCGTCAAGGAGCCCGTCAGGATGAGGTACTTCGCCTCGGGCGATACGCCCTCGGCCATCACGTCGAGCAGCGCCTTTGCGATGCCCTCGTAGGTGCACTGATTGCAGAAGAAATCCCGCGCCTGCGGCCGCGAGTCCGCGTCCCAGGTGAGCACCTTGATGCCTCGTTTCCGGGCCTTCTCGAGCACCGGCGCGATGGCATCGGGATCGTTCGGCGCAATGCAGATGGCGTCGTATTTCATGGCGATCCAGGTTTCCACCATCTGCACCTGCTGCTGCACGTCGTTCGTCACCGGGCCGTCGTAATGGACGGTGACGCCGAGTTCCTCCGCCGCCTCGAGGGCGCCGCGTTCGCTCGCCTTGAAGTAGTCGATGCCCGTCAGTTTCGGCATCACGCCGATCTTGATAGCCTGCCCGGCCGGCGCCGCTCCGCCGTCGCTCGACGGCACATCCGCCTGCGGCCCGTCGGGTGGCCCGCAGGCGGTCAGCGCCAGCACCATGATCAACGCGAGCGCGATCTCTCGTTTCATAGCCTTTCTCCTCTGCGCGCCGGCAGACAGAACCCCTGCCCGGCTACCGCCCCCGCGGGCCGCCCGCCATCCATTCATTGAAGACCGCCGCGGCGATCAGCAGGCATCCCACGAGGATGATGATGTATTGCTGTTGAACGCGGGCCATATCCAGGCCGTATCTCAGAATACCGATCAGGAGAAGCCCGAGCAAGGTGCCGATCATGGACGCGCGGCCCCCGCTGATCCGCGTGCCGCCGATGACGACGCACGCGATCACTTCCAGCTCCATCCCAAGGGCTGTATTGGCCTTGGCGGTGTTGTACAGGGCCGTCTGAAACACCGCCCCCACGCCGCACACCACGCCGCAGAGGGTGTACAAAGCCAGTTTCACGCGGCGCGTGTCGATGGCAGCGAATTCGGCGGCCGTTTCGTTCTCGCCGATGCACTCCGTGAACCGGCCGAACCACGTCTTCCGCAACACGAGGATGCCCGCCCCGAACACGAAAACGAGGGGGAAGAGGGGCACCGGGAAGAACACGGGGCCGGCCTCGCCGGCGGGGATCCGGAAGGCGTCGCCCTGGCTCAGCCACGTAAGCCCGTCGGGCAGGTTGCCGATGGGATCCCCTTTGCTCAAGCCCATGGCGATCCCGCGGAACAGCGTCATTGTGGCGAGGGTGACGACGAGGGGGGGCACGTT
>JAFGTL010000429.1 GCA_016934125.1 Candidatus Hydrogenedentota bacterium | reverse complement strand
GCCCGGGCAGTTTGCCAGTCGGGGGCCGTCCATGAAGCACCGTTCATCCTGCTGGACAATGGCAGATGTCCGGCAGGGATTGCCCCGCGGCGAATGCCCAACGCAAAGGGCATGCATCGAATCCCAGCGCCGCAACCGATCCCGGAGATCGACCCTCGGCGTGCCCGGTTGCTGGGCCGTTTCCAGGAAGAACATCACCGATATCGGGAAAGCGTTCTGGAGATCGGGCCGGCCCGACGTTGACACGCGCAGTCGCCGGCCCTTTGTGTCGAATAGCCGCTTCGTGTACGCACGAAGCGTCGGAGGTGTTGGAAAGGGGAACACGGATGCACTCTCAAGGTGGATCGGCACGATGTCCTCACCGAGAAGTGTCAGCCCCCTCTTCTGCAGAGCCAGCGCGAGAGTGGTCTTTCCCGAGGTGGACTGCCCCAAGAACACCGCGGCACCCTTCTCGCCGAGGACACTGGCTCCATGGCACATGCGCACCTGCGGGACTCGTTGCTGGACAAGCGACTCAATCATATTCGTCAGCGTCGGCCACTCGTCGTCTACCTTGGCCGATCCCTCTCGCCCGACGACCTCCGCGCGCCAGCCAGCCCCCTCCCTGCGCACGCAAACTTCAACATCAGGCGCTTCGGCAATGGGCCGCTCCACCTCGAAACAGGCAAAGCGGCGACGTACTCCCGAGAGGGCTTCCGCTCTGTCGGCCCGGACGGCCACACAGCACCCGAGGATCCGCAACGCCACCGTATGCGGCCAGCGCCCGCTATGGGCGCACAAACGGCCGGCTACGTCAGTCTCCAAGCGGGGTGCTGCCTGAACAACTCTCGGCGAGTGCGGGATCGGACAGGAAGTCCGCCTCGTCATAGGATTCAATCACGGGCGTTTCGTATTCGGGCATCATCATAGACTCCTTCTCCGGCGGTTGGCCGCGTCGTCGCCGGTTCTGGCCTCGCTACTCGCTACTGCCGTCGCCGCTCTCGAGGTATTTCTCTACCGCAGCCTCCACGTCAATGCTCTCGAGCCGCTGGATTCTCTCAGCGGTTTGCTGATACCTCGCGATGATCACGTCGATGTGGGCCTGGTATTCGGGGTTGTCCGGGAACCTTGGCTTGAGCTCGTGCAGCACGGCGATCGTGGCCTCGGGATCCTTGGGAATCGCGTGAAGAACGACATAGGCGCGGACGACGGCTTCAGCGCCGAACCGGCCGTACGCGCGATCCGCGAGAAGCCCCTCGAGGATCGGGGCCGCTTCACTCTCGCGCCCGGTGCGGACGGCGCATTGCGCGAACCGCGCGATCATCGCGATAGGGCCGTCAGGGAGCCAGGCCCCGCGCCTCTCCATGAGGGGCTTGTATAGAGCGAAGGCCTCGGCGTAGCGCGGCTCCACGTCGGGAAATCCCTTGCCGAGATACACCTCGGCCATCTCGGTGGCCACCTCGCCCTTCAAGGACGGATAGGGGGCTGAATCAAGCGCGGCCCGATAGAGCGACAGCGCCGTAGACTGGGTGCGGGCCGCGTCGCCGAGGTAGGCTCTCGCGGCGGCGAGTTCGACTGTCGTGATAGCGTGCCGGCGGATTCGCCCAGTTCCGATGGTCTTTCCGGTGATCTCCCAATACACGTTCCCGCCAATCGCCTCGAAAGTCGCCCGGGCCACCTCGAGGAAGGTGGCGTCCTCGAGCGCAATCTCCACGGGCTTCTTTGCGCGAAACGTCTCTTGATCCAGGTTATCAAACTTGATTTCGTGTCCCGCTTCCCGCGCAAGATGCATTAGCTCCAACACCGCCCCCCAGGGCGTCGTGTCGGCGATGGAGTAGGACTCAACCCGGTGGTTGATGAATGCCTCCGAGTTGCCGATCATGTCAACCGGCAACACGTCCACATAGTCCGGCGCCACCTCCACCCAGGCATAGTCAGGCAACTGGGCCGTCATTTCGTCAAGCAGCTCGCGGGCCGATACCTCGGTGCGCTCGAGTGTGAGCAGCCGGCCCTGGTAGTCGGCAGGATAGGCCCCGTCGCTGATCGGGAGATCGCGATCCGGAACCGCGCACACGAGCCCCGTGCGCACCCCCGTCGCCCGTGACACCGCCGCTGCGAATTCGCAGATGTGCACCTTGTCCGCCGAAAACGACTCGATTCGCGCGTCCAATGGAGCGGCCCCCGGCGCCACCTGTGCCGCCACGCTGGCCGCCATCAGCAGGAGCACAACCGCACCGGGGACTGCGCGCCAGTTCACGCGCGCAACCGCGGCGCCTCGGCGATCCTGGTTGCTTTTCGTGTGCGCCCCCATTGTCAATCCCTCCCTTTGCCGGCTGTGAAGCCTCTTCGGTCTCGCCCTCAGTTGCTCGCGAACGCCAGCGAACCGCGGCACTACCCGGCCATCACGGCGGTCCGGGCAATTGCACAAGCTCGCAGTCCAGCCAGTAGTAGTCGTAGTCCTTCTCCGGCGGCGCGTCGTAACGCGTCCCAGCCGCACGCCACTCCCACCAGAGTGTCTTTATGAGCACCCCATCGACCGTAAGCTCCTGCCTGTATATCAGAAAGGGGGGATTCAGATCGCTGGGATCGTAGGGTTGAATGACCTCGGTATCGTCGATACCGAGCGGGCCGTCGCTATGAAAGCTGTAGTCGTCCGCCACCTCGCCACTTCCATCGGCGGCGAAGGGAGCCGACGCATCTTTCGGAGCCCTAATCCCTGGGCCGCTGGCGACGTATTCATTGTGCTCCGAACACAAGACACCCGAGCACGGAATCCCTTCTTCCTCGCGAGCCGGCCACAGAATCTCGATGGTGCGCGCGTCCAGCATCATACGGTGAGCCCCGCTGTAGAGCCTGCCAAAGGGCGGCAGAGGGACGGACGGGCCGGGCACGTTCGAAGCGAGCCCGGATGGTTTGTGCACGGTGGCGTCTGCAGGGAACCTGAAGACTGTACAAATGTAGTGATACAAATCCTGTATCGGAAAGTCATCGGGGTTTGTGACACAAAGCGCGAGCTGATTCTGCTCGCCTTCAGCCGGCGCGCTGCAGGGCATTATCCATGCGACTTGCTGGCCGTCACCCCCTTCGCCGTCGCCGTCATCGTATTCCTGCACAGTCGCACTACCCGCCTCTATTGACCACCACGATTCGCAGTCGTCCAGTATCTCCTCCTCCCCATTCGCCAAGTCCAGATCAAGGGGTCCCGCGGAGATGCTTACCACCTCATATTCCCCAATGCAGTGGTCGGCTTGTTCGTACACGCGCGCAATTGCGGCATTGGGGCAGTACCACATTTCGTACGTGTCCACTGCGTGTGCGACAGGGCCCAAGAGCAAGAGTGTCAACGGCACCGCTGTCAACACCAAGACAACGCACAACCAATGAATGCATACGTGCAGGGCAAGTGAGGAGGCCTTCGCCTGGCGATGTCCTGTCATGAATTCATCCCCCTTCGCGCGAGATGCTGGCGCGTGTGGTGTCTTACTCCTGAGCAGTTTCGAACAACCCGGCACTGTTCGCAGGATCGCCCCGCCGAGTCACATTGCCACGCTACGCTTCGTGCGCTACGCTTCGTGCGCCGCCACCTTAATAAGTATAGAGCCACTTGTAGGCCTTGTCAAGGTATTTGTGGATGCGGAACAATGGGACAACTACTATGTCAGCGCCGCAGGATGAGCTTCGTCAACAAAGAGGCCTTGCGAACGGTGCGATGCAGTCGGCGCTCCCGGAGGCGGAGCGAAGGGCCCGATGCTGAGTCCTTCTTGCGCGCACGCCCCAGAACGTTTGGTAGCGAAGGGCGGCGCGTCCGAAGTCCTTGGCAGTGTGCGGGATCCGCTCGGCCACACAACCACCGGG
>JAFGTL010000428.1 GCA_016934125.1 Candidatus Hydrogenedentota bacterium | reverse complement strand
GTCGCGCCGAAGCGGCGCTTTGGACATGTCCCGGGATTTGGCCCGGCGCGCACGGCTTAGCAAGGGGAATGCCCGCATTCCCTCTGTCTCCAGCGCGAAAACCCCATAATGTGACGCAGGCCCGGGCTCTGGGCGCGTCCGAGAGCCCGCCGGGGCCCTCCGCGCCCGATTTGCCTCCCGCCGGCCTCCTCCGATACGCTTGAAACCCACTATGGACACCCAGCGACTTCATCCGACGGCATGGACTGCCCTGCTTCTCACTGGACTCTACGCGGCGGCTGCCGCCCTGTGCAGCATCTTCGTGAGCGTCTACTTCTGGATCAACAGCCACGATTTCGGCATCGTGTGCAGCCATTACCTTGCGCTCTTCACCGTCACGCCCTTCACGTTCGTGCTGGCCGGCTGGTATTCGCAGGCCCGGGAGCGCCTGCACGTGTATCGCCTGGGCCTCGTGCTGCATGCCGTGTACTATGGCACGCTGCTGCTGCTGCGCGAGCGTGCGCCGGCATACGCGGCTGAGTTGGGCGCGTTGCAGGGCGTCACCTGGGGCATTTACTGGGCCGGGGCGAACACGTTCAACTTCGACGTCACCCGGGAAGGCAAGCGGGAGTTCTACTTCGGGCTGCTTCAGGCCGTGAACGGCGTGTTCCGGCTGCTGGGGCCCCTTATCGGCGGATTCATCATTGCAGTCTCGCCCGGCACGCTTCAGGGCTTCCACAGTCTCTTTGCCATCTCGCTGGGCCTCTATGCGCTTTCGTTCGCGGTGAGCTTCAAGATGCCGCCCGATCGCGAACCGAGGCCGTTCCGACTGCGGCGCGCCTTGCTCCCGGGCAGGGATCAGCGCGACTGGCGTCTCATCATGCTCGCGTCCTTCACCCTTGCCGGCAACCAGAGCGTCTTTGCGTTCCTGCCCGGGCTGTTGATGTACATGGAGACGGGCGACGAACTGAGCGTAGGCGCTTATGCGTCGCTGCAGGCGCTTGTGGGGATTGTGGTCGCGCTGGTGCTCGGGAGGATGGTCGTTCCCAGGAACCGTGCGAAGTCCATGCGGCTTGGCGCGTGGCTGTTGCTTGTGGCGGGCGTCGTGCTCTCGATCAAGCTGAGCGTCGCGACGTTGATCGTGTTCGGCATGCTGCGTGCCGTGGCGGCGCCCATGTTCGGGATCCCCCACGTGAGCCTGCGCCTCGACACGATCGCCAAGTCCGCCGAGGATCCGGCCCAGCGCATCGAGTACATCTGCGCGTGGGAGGTGCCCATGGCGCTCGGGCGCATCGCCATGATGCTGATTCTGATGGGGATGTACGCCTGGCTCCGCGAGAGCGGGCTGGGCCTGCGGCTCGCCGTACTCATCCTGTGTTCGACACGGCTCCTCACCTATGCGCTGCTGCGGCAGACGACAGCGCTCCGCCGCGGGGCGGGCCTGTAGCATCGGCGGCGCGTCAGCGGGAGGCCTTCTCGGCCAGTTCGCCGAACCGGTGCACCACCGCCAGGGCCGGATCGAGGGGCACGTCGACATGGGCGGTGCCGGGCGGCGTCTGGATGATCGGCGTGGGACGCACGCGCTTCCCCTCGAACTGGGGCAGCCACTGCCGTTCCGCTTCGAGCATCTCGGCGGCCATGTCGCGCGTCTGCTTCAGCGTCAGCACGGCCGAGGTGAGCGGATCCATGGCGCAGGCGGCCATCGCCAGTTCGGGATCGCCCTGGAGGGCGGCCTGCACCGCGAGGCCCTGTGCGGTGACGTTGCTCTGGTTGAGGGCCGCCAACTGGGGCGGGAGCGCGCCGACGACGGTCGGTTGAATGCCCATTTGATCGACGAACACCGGCACTTCGACGCAACATCCGGCCGGGAGATTCGTGATGTAGCCGTCATTGCGGACATTGCCCTGGAGCTTGAAGGGCACGCCGGTTTCGAGGGCTTCGAGGATGTAGGAGCAGTACTCGACGCTGCGGCGCTCGATGGAGGTGGGCTCGCCTTCGAGCATGTCGACTTTGTCGTGTTCCGCGGCGATGAGGCGGCACCATTTGTAGTAGGCGCCCGTTTCGCCGCCGAAGGCGGGCTCGTCGCAATAGAGATCAAGCGCTTCCTTGGACTTGCGGAACCAGGGCAGGTATTCGGAGAGATGTCCCGTGCTTTCTGTCATGAAGTAGCCGAAATGGCGCATGACTTCGATGCGAACCTTCTCGTTGATGTAGTACTCGGGCTTTTCGCAGCGTTCTTTGAACAACGGATAGAGATCCTGGCCGTTGTGGTGGAGGGAGAGGAACCAGGCCATGTGGTTGATGCCGGCTACGAAGGCGTCGATCTCGTCCTTGGGCACCTCGACATAGCGTGAGATCAAGTCGAGCGTGGTTTGGACGCCGTGGCACAGGCCGATGAACTTCGTGCCGGGCACGGTGCCCAAGGCCCAGCACACGGGCGCCATCGGGTTGACGTAATTGAGCAGGTAGGCGCCGGGACACAGCTCGCGCATGTCTTTGGCGATATCCACCATGACGGGGATGGTGCGCAGGGCGCGGAAGATGCCGCCGGGGCCCATGGTGTCGCCGATGCACTGATCCACGCCGTGCTTGAGGGGGATCTCGTAGTCGGCCTGGAAGGCGTCGACGCCGCCGATCTGGAGCATGGCGATGACGTAATCGGCGCCGTCGAGGGCTTCGCGGCGATCAAGCGTGACGGACACGGAGGCGTCGAGTCCGTTGTCGGCGATCACGCGATCGGCAAAGGCCTTCATCCGATCCAGTTTCGGCCGGGTTCGGCTCATGAGGCGGAACTCGCTGTTCCGGAGCGCGGGCGTGGCCAGAATGTCCATGATGAGGGTCTTGCAGAACACGATACTACCTGCGCCGATCAGGGCGATCTTTGGCATGACTTCTCCTCCCACCGGGCCGGTGGCCCGTTCGTTACGGCTTCATCCGAGAAGGCGGCGGTATAGAGTCTCGTACTCGCTCACCTTCTCGTCCTGCGGGAACACGCGCATTGCGCGCTCGCGTCCCCGCCGCCCCATCTCCCGTTGCTTGTCCGGATCCGACAGAATCTCGACGGCGTATGCGGCCATGGCGTCGGTATCGCCGACTTCACACAGATAGCCCGTGACGCCGTGTTCCACCACCTCGCAGATGCCGCCGCTCGCCGTGGCGAGGACGGGCACCTCGCACCCCATCGCCTCGAGGGGCACGAGCCCGAAGCTCTCGTGCTCGCTGGGTTGGAACACCAAGTCGGCGCACGGCAGGATCTCGTGGATGTCGGGATGTTTGCCCAGGAACTCGATGCGATCGCGGACGCCGAGCTGCTTGGCGACGCCCACCGTGGACATCCGCTCCGGCCCGTCGCCCACCATGACGAGTTTCGCCGGCACGCGATCGACGATCTTCTTGAACGCGCGCACCACGTCGGTGACGCGTTTGACGGGGCGGAAGTTCGAGATGTGCATGATGATCTTCTCGCCGTCGGCGGCGAAATCGCAGCGCCGGACGGGGCGGCTGGAGAATCGATCGGTATTGAGGAAGTTGTAGATGGTGGTGGGGGGCACCTCGAGGTCGAACTCGCGTTGCGTCTCATCGGTGAGCCAGTTCGAGACGGCCGTCACGGCGTCGCTGTTCTGCATGGCGTATCGCGTCAACCGCCAGAACGAAGGATCGCTGCCCACCAAGGTGATGTCGGTGCCGTGCAGCGTGGTGACGATTTTGAACTGCTTGCCGGGGGGCAGCATCTGGCGGGCCGCGAGCGCCGCGAAGGCGTGCGGAATGGCGTAGTGGGCGTGCCAGATCTCGATGCCTTGCTCCTCGGCCACCTCGGCGATTTTCGTGGTGAGGGCCTGGGAAAAGGGCGGGTAGGTGAAGAGCGGATACGACACGAATTCGACGTAATGGCAGTGGATGTTCTTGTAGGTTCTTGTCAGGCGGAATGGGGGATCGAAGGTGACGAAATGGATTTCGTGGCCGCGTTCGGACAGGGCAATGCCGAGTTCGGTGGCCAGAATGCCGCTTCCGCCGGCGCTGGGATGGCAGGTGATCCCGATTTTCATGGGGCGGACTCCAGGCCCGGGGGCAGCGCGATGCCGGCCGGCCCGTCGGAGAAGAGGGGCTCGCCGTAGCGGACGCCGATGCGATCGCCCCAATACGCCGCCTTGGTGCGGATCGATTCCCAGAACTCCGGGCTCGAGATGTGCGTGGCCCGGCCCGGATAGGCGGGGTTGTGGAATTGGGACGCGTGGGCGCGCAGGGCGTCCAGCTTCGCCTCGAAATGCTCCGAGATGTCCACGACGAACGGAGGCATCTCGCGGCCGCCGTAGTAGGGATGATAGTAGTAGATCCGCTGGGCGCGGTGGGGTTCCTGGCCGGTGTCGATTTTCACGAGGCCTGCGAAGAAGTTGGCATCGCGGACAAGGCCATGGGCGGCTACGTGATCGGGATGCCGATCTTCCCGCATGGGCGCAAGGATGATGCGGGGCCGAAACCGCCGAAGGAAGGGGATTACCTCGCGGCGTTGTTCCGGCGTGTTGGCCAGGGCGCCGTCCGGGAGCGAGGCGATGGCCCGTTCGGCGACGCCGAGGATCCCGGCGGCGCGTTGCGCTTCGATCCGGCGCTCGTCCACGGAGCCGCGCGTCGACATCTCGCCGGCCGTCAAGTCGAGGACGGCCGCAGAGCGGCCGCTCTGCGTCAACTTGTGCAGCATGCCGCCGACGCCCAGTTCGACGTCGTCGGGATGCGCGCCGACGGCCAGTACATCTACCGTCACAGCTCCACCTCATTCAGCGTGAACGACTCGATGTCGAGTTCGTCGATAAGCCGGGGAATCAGCCCCCAGCCCTGCTCGAACAGGAACGAGAACACAGTATACACACGCTCTTGCGGTTTGCGCCACGGCGCGAGTGCGTCGCAGAGCCGCTCCACCTGGTTGCGCACGGTTTCCACGCGCGTTTCGTCACGCCGCGCCGCGGCGCGCTCGATGCGATCGAACTCGTCACGCACGCGCGCCGCGGCCTGCCGCGTCATGTCGCCGATAGTGGCGTCTTCGCGGCCGGCCTCGCCGGCCAAGGCGTCGAAGCGCTCCTCGATGGGCCCGCGGCCGGCGCGCACGACGGCAAGCGCCGGGCTTGCCTCGAGCGCAGCCAATGCGCGTTCGAGCAACGCGTCGGGCGGTGCGTCGAAGTCCGAATAGGAGAAGCCAAACCGCTTCGCAAGGCGCGCGAGCTTGGTGCGTGTGAGCACACCGCGTGCGCGGGG
>JAFGTL010000427.1 GCA_016934125.1 Candidatus Hydrogenedentota bacterium | reverse complement strand
GTGCTCGAGCGCATCCCCGTCGAGTTCCCGTTCGACGTCATCGAGCGGCATCTCTACCGGAAACGCTGACGCCCGCCCAGCCTGCCGCCCGGGCACGCCCCGGCTCGGGCTCTGGTTGAACTCACGGCGCACAAGTCGTATCGTCTCCGGAGTCCGGCAGTACACCACCGGGATTTGCAGGCACTGGAGCGCGACCGCCTCATGAGTTACCAGGTTGGCATCGACACGATCCATCTGCGGCCGACGCCCCGCCTCGCCCACACGGAGTACTGCTCGAACGATCCGTTGAAGCGGGCCGTCGCGGCCGAGTCGGGACAGTCCTTTGAGGATGCCTGGGACTTCGATTTCATCTGGAGCGTGAACGACGGCCCGGTGCCCTGGTGGGAACGCGGGCGCGTGACGGACATGGGCCACGCCGAGTTCCTCGAGGGCGGCGTGGATCGGCGCCAACCCAAGACGTGCCCTTTCACCGATCCCGAGCAGGTGCTCGAATTCGACGCCGTCGCCGAGTATAAGCTGCCGGATTTCGACGAACTCGTCGCCTACTACGAAAAGGCCTACCGCGACGGCCAAGCCGCTCACCCGAACCAGGTGTTCACCGGCGGATACTACAAGACCATCGTGTCGGGCGCCATCGAGGCCTTCGGTTGGGAGATGCTGCTCATGGCCGCCGCCGACCTCGAGCGATTCGAGCGCGTCCTCGATTCCATCTTCCGGCTCAGCCTGCACCACTACAACGCCTGGGCCGAAACCTCTGTCGAGGTATGCATCAGCCACGACGACATGGTGTGGACGGAAGGGGCCTTCGTGCATCCGGACTTCTACCGGCGCGTCATCTTCCCGCGATACGCCGAACTCTGGGCCCCGCTGAAGCGCGCCGGCAAGAAGCTCCTCTTCTGTTCCGACGGCAACTGGACGGCCTTCCTGGACGATATCGCCGCGGCCGGCGCCGACGGCTTCATCTTCGAACCCATGGTGCCGCTCAAGACGGTGGTCGAGAAGTTCGGCCAGTCCCACGTGATTGTCGGCAGTGACGTGGACTGCCGCACACTCACCTTCGGCGATCGGCCGGCGATCCAGGCCGAGATCGATTCGACGCTCGAGCTCGCCTTCGACTGCCCCGGATTCATGTTCGCCGTCGGCAATCACATCCCGAGCAACGTGCCCGTCGAAAACGGGCGCTTCCTGTTCGACTACCTCAGCGCCCACTGGGAGCGATAAGCAGTGAAAACGACAATCACATACGGACTCGCGGGAACACAGATGCGGGCCGCGTACCTTGCGGCGGCCTGCTGCGCCGCGGCAGCGGCCGCCAGCCCGAATTCAGAGGCCCCGGCCCCGGAGTCCCCGGCCGAAGCCCCGCGCATCGTGAACATCATCAACTTCATCCGCGGCATCGAGCCGCGCACCGATGTCGATCTGCTCCTGCCCGTTGCAGAGCAGATCCGGCTGCTCAATGAACACGGGCTCCCGGCCACGTTCCTCATCCAGTACGACGCCATGCAGCAGGAGCGATTTGTCTCCTTGTTGCGCGATCAACTGGCCGACGCCTGCGAGATCGGCGGGTGGCTCGAGGTTGTCCAGCCGCTCGTCGAGGAAGCCGGCATCCCGTGGCGCGGCCGGTACCCTTGGGATTGGCACAGCCACGTCGGGTTTGCCCCCGGCTATACGCCTGCAGAACGCGAGCGCATCGTGGATGTGTTCATGGCGGGTTTCGAGAAGACCTTCGGCCGGTTGCCCAAGTCGATGGGATCGTGGTTCATGGACGCCCACACCCTCGGCTACCTCGCCGACCGCTACGGCGTGGCCGCCTCCTGCAACTGCAAGGATCAACTCGGCACGGACGGCTACACGCTCTGGGGCGGATACTGGAATCAGGCCTACTACCCGAGCCGCGTCAACGCGCTCATGCCCGCGCAGCATCCGGCGCGCCAGATCCCGATCCCCGTGTTCCGGATGCTGGGCAGCGATCCCATCTATCAGTATGACGCCAACCGCGGCACGGGCCATCAGTCCGTCGTGTCTCTCGAACCCGTATACAAAGACGGCGGCGGAAGCCCGCAGTGGGTTCGGTGGTTCTTCCGGGTGATGACAGATGCGCCGTGCGGCGCCTTCGCGTACGCGCAGGCCGGCCAGGAGAACGCCTTCGGGTGGCCTGCCATGGGCGAGGGATTGACGGATCAGTTCGCGCTGTTGGCCGAATTGGCGGCGCGCGGCGCGGTTCGCGTCGAGACACTCGAAGCGTCCGCGCGCTGGTTTCGCGAGCGCTTCCCGGTGACCCCGGCCACGAGCGTCGTCGCGCTCGAGGATTGGCAAGGTGAAGGGCGCCGATCCGTGTGGTACAACTGCCGCCACTACCGCGCAAACCTGTTCTGGGAAAATGGCGGATTCCGGATTCGCGACATCCATCGCT
The DNA here is from genome assembly GCA_016934125.1 of Candidatus Hydrogenedentota bacterium. Classification (GTDB taxonomy): domain Bacteria; phylum Hydrogenedentota; class Hydrogenedentia; order Hydrogenedentales; family SLHB01; genus JAFGTL01. The sequence continues at coordinate 3,768 of JAFGTL010000427.1, read as the reverse complement.
TCGATGAGGCTTACCCGGAACGCTACCTGACGCAGCCCGTGACCACGCCCTCGTGCGTGTACGATACCCTCCCCGTGGTCGACGGAAACATGTGGAGTTCGGCCGAAACCGGCGCGGGGATGTACGCAGTGGCAGCCGACGAGGCGGGCCGGATCACGCCGCTCACAGGCGGCGAACCCTCGGTGGATGAGCCCGCCCCCGGCGAACTCCGGATCGCATGGCCGGCGAAACCGGCCGGCACGTTGACGGTGCGGCTTCGAGAGGACGGCATCGGCGTGTACGGGGCGGGCCTGCCCAACTGGGCGCTCGCGCTCCTCTGGAGCCCTGACAAGACGCCGCCTGTCGTGTCTGCGGAACAACGCGCCGTGTCATACGAACACAACGGGTTCGCATACCGCATCGAGGCGGCCCAGGGCCGGTTCGAGCGAGTGGCCGGTGAGCCCCGGCTGATGCTGCTGCCGGAGGAGGATGCCGTCGAGTTGCGATTCGGCGGGCAATAGCCGAGGACGTGCCCCGACGCGGCGGCGCGGATGGAAGGAGTGGGGATGATCGATTTTCACGTGCACATGGGCAACCTGGGCCGCGAGCGCTATCCGGAGAAGCCGCCGCTCGGCGTGGATCAACTGATCGACTGGATGGATCGGGCCGGCATCGACAAGGGCGTGCTGCTCCCCCTCGAGAGCCCCGAGGGCAGTTGGGGCTACTTCCTCACCGAGGAGGCCGTCGCGGCGCGGAACCGCTATCCGGAGCGCCTCATCGCCTTCCTCTGCGTGGATCCGCGGTATCCCAACGCGGCCGACTTCATCGACTACTTCGTGACGCGGCACGGATGCAAAGGCTTGGGCGAACACGTGAACGGCCTCGCCTTCGATGACGAACTGAACAAGGCGATCTACGCCAAATGCGATGAGTACAGCCTGCCCCTCGTCTTCGAGATCAACAGCGCCCTGTGCTACGACGACGTCGGGCTTCCCCGGCTCGAGGCCTGCCTCAACGAGTTCCCCAACGTCACCTGGGTGGGCCACGGCCCCGCCTTCTGGAGCGCCATCTCCGCCGAGGATCCCCGCGAAGGCTATCCGGCCGGCCCCATCGCCCCGGGCGGCGCCCTGGATCGGCTCCTGGCCCAGTACGACAACCTGTACGCCGACCTCTCGGCCGGCTCCGGTTACAACGCGATGACGCGCGATCCCGAGTTCGCACAAGGGTTTATCGAACGGCACTGGCACAAGCTGTTGTGGGGCTCCGATATCGTCTACGTCAACGAGCCCGTGCCCCAGATCGCCTGGATCCGCGAGATCGAGCTGCCCCCCGACGTGCGCTATGCCATCGCCGAGGGAAACGCCCGGCGCGTGCTCGGCCTCGACTGAACGCGCCCGACCTGCGGGCGGTGCCGGCCGGCCACGGGTTTCTATCGCCTGCGGCCGGTGCTACAATGGGCTGCGGGTTTTTGGGCAACCACAAGTTTGGGGAGAGAACCATGAGATCCATGAACCGACGGGAATTCCTGGGGCGGACCACCAGAACCGCGGCGATCCTCGGCGCGGCCTCGGCGTTCTCCATCAACGCGGCCGGCGCGAACGACAAAGTCGTGGTCGGCGTCATGGGCATCCGCGGCCGCGGCAGTCAGTTGATGCAGTGGTTCGCGGAACGCGATGATGTCGAACTGGCCTACCTGGCCGATCCGGACAGCCGGCTCTTCGAAAGCCGGGCCGCCAAGATCGAGTCGATCACCGGCAAACGGCCGAAGGTGACGCAAGACTTCCGCGACATGCTGGACGATCCCAAGGTGGACGCCATCGTCAACGCAACACCCGACCACTGGCACGCGCCTGCCACGATCCTCGCCTGCCAGGCCGGCAAGGACGTGTACGTCGAGAAACCGGCGAGCCACAACATCTGGGAAGGCCGGAAAATGGTGGAGGCGGCCCGGAAGTACGGACGCGTCGTCCAGATGGGCACCCAGTGCCGCAGCGCAACCTACTGCTACCAGGCCTACGACTACATCCGCTCGGCGGCCTTCGGCGACGTCCACTTCGTTCGCGTTCTCAACAGCAAGATGCGCGGCACCATCGGTAAACGGCCCGATCAGGAGACGCCCGAGGGCGTCGATTACGACATGTGGCTCGGCGCCGCGCCGGAACGGCCCTTCAACGAAAACCGCTTCCACTATGCCTGGCACTGGTTCTGGGACTACTCCGGCGGCGACATCATCAACGACGGCGTGCACCAGATTGACATCGCCCGCTGGATGATCGGCCGCGCCTATCCCAAGAGCGTCACCTCATCCGGCGGCATCAAGTTCTTCGACGACGATCAGGAAACCCCCGACACGCACGTCGTCAACTGGGACTACGACGGGCTCACCATGGTGTTCGAGCAAACCCTGTGGACGCCCTACATGAAGAAGACGCCCTTCGAGATGCGCGACACCGATAACCTGCCGAACTGGCCCTTCAGCGGCACGCGCATGGAGATCTACGGCACGAAACAGATCATGTTCCTCAGCCGGCACGGCGGCGGCTGGCAGGTGTTCGACGCGGACGGCAAGTCCGTGGCCATCCAGCCGGGCCGGTTTTCCCCAGCGAACACGGCCCACATCGAGAACTTCATCGACTGCATCCGCACGCGGAAGCGGCCGAATGCCGACATCGAGGAGGGCCATCTCTCGACGCTCCTGAGCCATTACGGCAACATCGCCTATCGCACCGGCCGGAAACTCGACATCGATCCCGAGACAGAGGGCTTCATCAACGACAGGGAAGCCAACTCCTACGTGAAACGGAAGTACCGCAAGGGCTACGAGGTACCTAAGAAGGTGTGAGCCGCCCGGATTCCGGGTTGTTCGGGGCACGACACGCGTCGTGCCCCAATCTTGTGGGCTCGCATCGCGCAGGAAGGAGATTCCTATGCACTGGATATGCGCTTCGAGATGGGCCGTCGCGGCCGCAGTGGGTATCGCGGCTGCCATGGCCGCCATCGTGGCGCAGGCGCAGGGCCAACCGGCCCGCGAGGACGCCTATTTCGATCTCCGGCGCGGGCTCGACAACTGCCGGCTCGCCTTCCTCAACAACCACGCCGGCCGGGTGGGCTTCATCGGCGGCTCCATCACCGTGGCCACCGGCTGGCGCGACCACACCTGCGCGGCCCTCCAAGCGGCCTTCCCCGATACGCGGTTCGACTTCATCAACGCCGGCATCGGCGGCACCAACTCCACCCTCGGCGCGTTCCGGCTCGAAGACGACGTCTTCCGCAACGGCCCCGTCGACCTCCTCTTCATCGAGTTCGCCGTCAACGACGGCGGCGACTGCCCCGACAACCGGCGCGTCCGCGCCATGGAAGGCATGGTGCGCCGCGCCCACCGCCTGAATCCCGCTATCGACATCGTGATCCAGTACTTCGTCGATCAAAGCAAGTATGGCGATCTCTCGAAGGGCCGCGTGCCCGAAACCATCACCGCACACGAGCAGGTTGCCAAGCACTACGACATCACCGTTATCGACCTCGCCCGGGAAGTGACGCGCCGGCTCGATGCGGGCGCCTTCGACTGGGACACCTTCGCGCGGGACAGTTGCCATCCGACGGCCTTCGGCCACGAGGTGTACGGCGAGTGTATCCGCGCCGTGCTCGACGCCGCCTGGGCCGAGCCGCCCGCGCCGGGCGCACAACCCGCCCCACGCCCCCTGCCCGAACCCCTGGATCCCATGAACTACGAGAACGGCCGGTTCATCCCCCTCGAAAAGGGCCGGATCATCGACGGCTGGCAACGGC
>JAFGTL010000426.1 GCA_016934125.1 Candidatus Hydrogenedentota bacterium | reverse complement strand
GAACTCGATCGTCACCTCGTTCAACCGGAACTTCGCCAAACGCAACGACGGCAATCCTCAAACCCACGCCTTCGTGGCGTCGCCCGAACTCGTCACGGCGCTGGCGCTGGCCGGCGACTTGACCTTCAACCCGCTCACCGACACGTTGACGAGCGAGAGCGGCGAGGAGGTGCGCCTCGATCCGCCCGTCGGCGAGGAGCTGCCTCCCCAGGGCTTCGCCTGCGAGGATCCCGGCTACGTCGCGCCCGCCGCGGACGGCAGCGCCATCGAGGTGGCCGTCAGGCCCGATTCGGAGCGGCTCCAGATCCTCGAACCCTTCGCGCCGTGGGATGGCGCCGACTTCACCGGGCTGCGGCTCCTGCTCAAGGCCAAGGGCAAGTGCACCACTGACCACATCTCGATGGCCGGGCCATGGCTCCGGTTCCGCGGCCATCTCGACAACATCTCGAACAACTGCTTCATCGGCGCCATCAACGCCTTCAACGACGAAGCCAACAAGGTGAAGAATCACACCACCGGCGAGTACGGCGAAGTGCCCGCCGTCCAGCGCGCCTACAAGGCCGCCGGCGTCGGCACCGTCGTGGTGGGGGACGAGAACTACGGCGAGGGTTCCTCCCGCGAACACGCCGCCATGGAGCCCCGCCACCTCGGCGTGCGCGCCATCCTCGTCAAATCCTTCGCCCGCATCCACGAGACGAACCTCAAGAAGCAGGGCATGCTCGCCCTCACCTTCGCCGATCCCGCGGACTACGACAAGGTGCAGGAGGACGACACCCTCGACATCCTCGGGCTCGCCGGCGACGCGCCCGGCGGCCCCTTCGCCCCCGGCAAGCCGCTCACCGTCGTGGTGCACCACGCCGACGGCTCATCCGACGAGTTCAAGGCCAACCACACCTACAACGAGACGCAGATCGCGTGGTTCAAGGCCGGCTCGGCGCTCAACCTCATCAAGGCGCAGGCGAACGCCCAAATCGTCTCGTAACTTGGGATGCGGCGCGTGAGGCGAACTCGAGCGGCCCCGATTCGCCCCGGGCAATGGACAACCCGCCCCGGGCCACGTACAATGACGACAGGCCGATCGCCCCGCGGAGGGTTAGGATAATTGGTAATCCACCGGTCTTGAAAACCGGCGCCTTCGGGCTTGGGGGTTCGAGTCCCCCACCCTCCGCCACCTCTCTACTGCCTCTGATGCCCTTTCCCGCGTCCCGATCTCTGTCGTCCCCGCGTCGCGGGTTCCGATCGGGCTCAGGGCGTCGTCTGTATCGGGCCGACAAGTGTGACGACGGATCGCCGGGCGACGATGTAGTCGGCATCGGGGGCGACGGGCGCGTGCGCTTTGAGATCGTCCGTCTCGGAGGTCACGTAGGGCGTGAGGGACTCGACACGCGCGCCTCGGGGAAGGCCCCCGATCCTCAGGGATACCGTAGCGTCCCGCTCGGCCATGTTGACGAGCACGATCGCGATCTCATCGCGCGATGCGCTCCTGTACGCCGAGCCCAGGAGGCCGAGCACGTCGTCGGCACCGGTGAGTTCGACGCGGCGGGCGCCCGGGCGGATGAAGCGGCTGTAGTTGCCGAAGGCCCAGAGCAGTTTGGCGGGCAGGATGCTCTCCGGATCGCCGGGCTTCTGGTAGTCGGTATAGATGAGGCCGTCCTTGTAGTCACAGGGCGAGACGGCCGTCCACCATTGCCACGCGGAGGCATCGCAGATCGTGAGATCACAGTGGATCACGCGGGCGACGTCCAGGGCCGTCTTCATGCTGAGGTCGCGTCCGTGGCCGCCTTGGTTCTCCGGGCCCTGCATGACGCAGTACTCGCTCTGCCAGTAGCGCCAGCCGGGATGCTCCTCGAATTTCTTCCTGAACTCGAGGCGCTCGGGGACGAGCTTCTCGGGCACGATGTCGCAGCGGTAGGAATGGCAGCAGAGGACGCCGCCCAGCTTGTCGTTCACCGCCGGATCGCTGCAGAAATCGTCGAAGTAGTCGCCGTAGATCTCGCCGTAGCGATCCGCCAGGCCGCGGTGCTCGGCCCACATCCCGTACAGGATTCCGCTTTCGGGCACGAGGATGTTCGTGTCGAGGCCCCGATGGCGCAGTTCCTTGTGCAGGGCGGCCACGATGGCCTTGATGTCCTCGTTGCTGGCCCGGCACCCTTCCTGCCCGCCGCCGATCCAGGGCCACTGGGGTTCGTTGATGGGGCTCACCCAGTTGAACGCAATACGCTGGGACTCGTCCGGATTCTCGTTGAAGAAAGCCAGGATATCGGCCAGGTAGCGCGCGAATTGTCCCTCGTATCCGTCCTTGAGATTCGTCGAGCCTTCATCATCGGAGCAGAAGGTGTGTCCGTTCCGCGTCATGCGCGCCGGCGGGCTGTTGGTGAACGCGATGAATTGCTCGACGCCGCGCGCTTTGGCCGCGCCGAGAAACCAGCGCTCTTCCGCCTGCCGCGTCCAGTCGTATTCGCCTTCGGCCACCTCGAAGGTTTCCACCGTCCGCCACGAGTCGGGCCCGCCCATGTGCTCGTAGTCGAGGCCGCCGCCGAGGTTGAACCGCCAGCACGACAGGCCGATGCCTTCCGTGGGCGAAAACAGCAGATCGGCAACCCGGTTCTTGCTTGCGTCCGACCACGCCCCGATCTTCTGCATGCTCCAGCAATCGGAGGCGCCGAAGTTGTCGATGATCTGGTGTTCACTGCTCAGGACAATGCGGACTTCGTACGCGTCCCCCGTTCGGTGTGACGCGTCCGACACGGCGGGCGCACCGGCGAGCGGTGCACAGCCGGCGGCGCAGATGGTGGCGAGAGAGAGCATGATGCGTATCCCGTTGGCAAAGGTTGTGGTTCTCGTCATGGCGATTCCGCTCCGTGTTGAGGGCCGCTACACCCGGGCTACGCGGCGCTATGGTGCCTCAAACAAGGCGCCAAGGGCGAACGCGCAACCGCCGCGGGCGAAGACGCGGCCGTACACGGATCATGAAGGCGCCCCCGGAACACGTCCGGGGGCGCGCAACCCAGAGGCTCTTCCTATGGCAGCGCGGCCAGAAGGACGTCGATGTTCCCGCACAACCAACTCCACGTGGTGCTGGCCGGATACTCGTCTTTGTACTTCACGAAGCTGACATGGCCGTCCATGTAGAGCACGTTCGCCCCGCCCGGGACATGGTTGAATGTGCTGGCCTCGGTGGAAACCTGATCATACATCACCGGCAGCTCGCTCTGGCCCATGTTGGTGGCGGCGGGGTTGTTGATGTCGGTGACGAAGAAGCGCTCGATCCCTTCGCGGAACCGGAAGACCGTCATCTGCTCCATCGTCGAGATGTGGGTGAAGGTCACGTCGTCATCGTAGTTGTCGTTGTCGGAGAACAGATCGCCCACGGCGAGGAGGAACCCCACGTCGAAACTGTCGACATCCGGGTTCTCCTCGGTGTCTTCGTGGCCGTCTGCTACGTAGTGTTTCGGCATGAAGGCCCAGCCGTAGTAGAAGTACGACAGGAAGTCGATCCGGCAGGGGCTGATGCCCGCAGCGGGATCGCCGCCGTAGCTCCACCGCCCTGCCTCGACCTCGCCGGCCCCATCGCTGTCCGAGGGGCACACGAGTATGTTCACATCCGTGAGGTATTCGGGATACACGGCGGGCCCTTCGAACATGAACTGCAACCAGGTGTCTGCGCCGACGCCGGGCTCATTGGGATCGTCGCAGTTGTCCCCCTGCCACGGCTTGAGCTGGGGGAACTTCTCGCCTTTGGATTCGTTGGCGAACATCTTGAAGACGACCCCCATCTGTTTCAGGTTATTGGCACAGCTTGCGCGCCGGGCCGCTTCGCGCGCTCGCGAGAGCGCCGGAAGGAGAATCGCGGCCAGGATCCCGATAATGGCGATGACGACGAGCAACTCAATCAGCGTGAATCCGTGATGGCTCTTTCGCATTTTCCCTGATCCCTTTCTTTTCGGTTATGTGCTTTGATTGCGCTGCGCACGTCCCCGGCTGGCGCCAACATGTGGCCCCGCCCACAGGGGACTGCGCGTCTCGATCCTGGTTGTACCAGGCGGGCCGGGGGGCGGTCTTGACATTTCGGGCTCTTGTTTTGCATATTGGGCTGCGCGCCAAGGGCTCTTGCCGTTACGAATACAGGCCTCGTGCGCGGGGTGAAAGGAAGGCCCATGGGAGAGGCCGAACAGAGCGCGCGGGAGACGAGGCCCGCGTGGATGCGGGGAAACCGCCCGTTGGCCGACGCGGTGCCTGCAGAAGCCTTGGCCAAGGTGCGGGGCCAGGTGGAACCGGCCTTTGCCTTCGCGGTGTCATACCTCCATCTGCTCTCCGAAGAACTGGGATTGGGGGCGCTGGCGGTGTGGTTCGGCGCCGAGGGTATCCGGGAGGATGTCGCCGGCGGCTCGAGGGAATTCGAGTGGCAGGATGAATTGGCCGCCCTGCTGCGCACGACGAAGCCGCTGGGCCCGCAGGGGCAGTCAGCCTTCTGTACGGCCCTGCGGCGCCATCCGGAAGGGAACCGGCGGTGTCATGAGTGCGACGCGAAGTGGATTGCGCGGGCGCGCAAGAGCGGTCGGTCATGGACATACCAGTGCCACGCGGGGCTGAGCGAGGTGATCGCGCCGATCGTGGTGAACGGCAAGCGGATCGGGGAGATCATGGGGGGACAAGTCCTCTCGACCGACGACCTCCCGGGGGGATTCGACGAGGTCTGGCGGCGGGTGCGCGATATCGAGGGCCTGCATCGAGCGGTGCTCGCCGAGGCCTTTGACAAGGTGCGGGTGGTGGACAAGGCGTCGCTGCGGATCATCCGTGTGCATCTGCAGGCGGCGGCGCGCGCACTCGGCGCGTTGATCGAAAGCGTTGCGGGCCTGATGTCGCGCGAGGCGCTCCTTGGGCAGGTGCGGAGCTATCTCGAGCGCGATTTCGCCTGGTATGCCTTGACACGGCCGGACGCGAACAAGGCGGAGGTCGACGCGCGGTCGCGGGCGCTCGGCCTTTCGGAGACGCCGAGCGTCGCGATTGTCGTGCAGGCCGATCGCACGAGTCGGGCCACGTTCGGGCACCGGCGTTCTCGGGCGACGTCGTTGCCGGCCCTGTTCGAGGCGGCGCAGCGGCTTCTGCACGACGCGCCGAACACTATCGTCTGCTCGATACGCCCGGAAGAACTGGTGGTTCTGTTGAGTCCGGAGCGAACGCGCAACCCGTCGTTGCGACGGCTGCGCGTGCAGGAACTCGCGGCCACGATCGAACGGGAGTTGGAGGCGCAGTGCGCAGGCGCGCTCCTGGTCGGCGTGAGCGAGTGCGAGGCCCCGTTTCGCTCCCTTGCGACGGCCTACGAGGAGGCGCAGGCAGACATCGGGCGGAAGGCTCTGTCGTCGATGGCCGACGAGGCCGCGCTGCGCGCGTCCATGGAGAAGGTTGCGTCGCGCATGACAGAACTCGGCCACACGGTCCGGCGTGCGGTTCGAGACGCGGCTCGTCCGGATTTCGACCGCGCGGTTGAGGCGCAACTGCGCCTCGTGGCAGGGTGTCCTGAGGACACGGGTCCTGAACGCCAGTGCCTGTTCACGCAAATGGTGCTGAATCTGCTTTCGGCCTTGAGGGCGGCCTCGGAGGACGCGCGGGCCGTTGACGGCGTCCAGACACGGTATGCCCTGATCATGCCGGCACTGGGAACGACGAGCGACATGCTCGGGTGGTTTCACGGGAATGTGATGCCCTTGGCGGAGGCGGTTCTGCTTGAGCCGGGCTCCCGGCTGGATGGGATTGTGGCCAAGGCGTGCGATCTGGCGGCGGCCCGGCTGTCGGAATCAACTGGCCGGGACGAAATCGCCGAGGAACTGGGGGTGTCGGCCACGCATTTCGGCCGCGTGTTCCGCGAGAAAGCCGGGATGACGTTCCGCGAGTTTCTGAAACGCCTCCGCGTATGGAGAGCCCAGCAGCTTCTCCTGCACCCGGGCAGAACCGTGGCGGAGGTCGCGGCCGAAGTCGGCTACAGCACGACTGCGGCCTTCAGCCGGCGGTTCGAGCAGGTTTGCGGCGCCTCGCCCTGCGCATACCGCAACAACCCGCAGGCGTTCCCGCGGATCAACCTGCCGGCGCTTTTCGAGGAGTAGCGCCTCCCCGCGCCTACGGCGCAGCCGCCTTCTCGACGGCCTCCAGGAACATCAGCCTGGACAACTGTCCTTCCGCGAACGCCACGGGCAGGCCTTCCGCCCGGGCGGTGTCGCCCGGGATCGTGGTGGCCCCGGGGATCGTGCTCGCCCCGGCGCCGTCTGCATCCTCGACGCGATAGGCCATGCCGTCGCGCAGGCCGCCCAGCACGATGTTCCCGGTGAACGCGCCGGCGGCGTCCCACCGGCACAGGAGCAGGGCCGCGCGCCGCCCGTCGGCGGCGTAGTAGGCCACGCCGGCGCACGCGGCGCCATCGGCCGGGTAGAACACGTCGTAGACGTAGTCCGTCTTGAGTTCGCTGAACCGGCGGTAGTGGGCCGCCTCGTCGATAATGATCGCGCGCTGGCGCGGGCCGATCTTGCCGAGATCGGCCACGAGCCCCCAGGTGCCGGCCATGGCGCACCGGCAGTAGCAGCGCGTGAACTCGTCATCCTCCGGATCGTTGCGATCGGGGTTATTCGTCCAGCGGTTGCAGGCCCATGGCGGGAGGAACTGGATGGCGCCGAGGGCCTGGTGCAGGATACCGCGGGCGTGCTCAGGGCCCGTGTCGCCGCCGTCGCGGATCCACTGGTTCTGTGTGACGAGCGCGGTGAATTCGTTGATCATCCGGCCGCCGCTCTGGCAGTTCTCGATGAAAAGATCGGGGTGGGCGCGGCGCACGGCCCAGACGGCGTCCTGGAAGGCGGCCACGTTCTTCATGACGCCGTGGCGCGTTTCGGCCGCAAAGAAGATCTGATCGTACTTCCACCAATCGGCGTAGTAGCGGTGCCGGAGCATGCTCACGTGGTCGAGGAGGAACGCCGTGAAATCCGTGCCGGCAAGATCGAGCAGGTGTCCGTCGATGAATTTCTCGTAGTAGCCGGGCCGATCCACCTCGGGCGGGAGATCGCGTTTCTTGGCCTTGACGAATTGCGGGCACGTCCAGATGCCCACCGGCACGCCCTTGTCCGTGG
>JAFGTL010000425.1 GCA_016934125.1 Candidatus Hydrogenedentota bacterium | reverse complement strand
GTGGGCCGGCCTACGTAGTCGGCCTGGTACTGGCGGAGCGTGTCGAGGAAGACGGGGTCGTTCCTGGCCTCGTCATAGGCGCGTTCGAGTTCTTCGAGCGGATGCATGAGGGTTTCGGGGACATAGCGTCCGCCGAAGGGGCCGTATCGGCCGCGCTCATCCGGAAACGGATAGGGCGCGTTTGGCGTTGAGGACGAACTGCCGGATCTTGTCATGGTCCTTCTTTCCTGGTGCGGTCTCGACGCCGCCGGCCGTGTCGACGGCGTAGGGACGGACGGTGCGCACGGCATCGGTTACGTTATCGGGGGTGAGCCCCCCGGCGAGGATCAGGGGCCGGCCGAGGCGGGCGGCCTGGGCGGCGCGATCCCAGTCGCAGGTGCGGCCGGTGCCGCCGCGGCTGCCGGGGGTGTACGCATCGAGCAGGTAGGCCGCGGCCGGGTGGGCGCGCATGGCGGCCTCGTCGAAGGCAGGGCCGAGCCGGAAGGCCTTGATGGCACGGGGGGCGACGGCACGGTAGTCGTCGGGGGATTCCTCGCCGTGGAGTTGGACGTAGTCGACGAATTCGAGGTATTCGCGGAGGCGTTCGATGGGCTCGTTGACGCAGACGGCCACGGTGGTGACGAAAGGCGGCAACTGCTCGATGATGTGGCGGGCGCGGTCGGGCTCGATGAAACGGCCCCGTTGGCGCGCCTCGGGGGCGAAGTTGAAACCGAGGGCGTCGACGCCGGCCTCGCAGGCCGCGCTAGCGTCCTCCGGTGTCACGATTCCGCAGATTTTGACTCGAGTCAAGGGGCCTGGCTCTCCATGGTCAGTATTCGCCGTCGCCGAGCAGTTCGAATACCTTGGCGACGATGTCGGGGCTGGTGACGAGGGCCTCCCCGACGAGGATCGCGTCGATTCCGCCGTCTTCGAGAAGCTGGACGTGGTCGCGGGTGCGGATGCCGCTCTCGCTGACGAGTACGTGGCCTCCCGGAACGAGTTTCTTGAGTTCGAGCGTCGTTGAGATGTCCACGCTGAACGTGGCGAGGTCACGGTTGTTGATCCCGATGATATGCGCACCGGCAGCCAAGGCGCGCTCGATTTCCTCTTCGTTGTGGGTTTCGACGAGAGCCGACATGCCAAGGTCGTGGGTCAGGGCGAGGTAGTCGCTGAGTTGGGTGTCGGACAGGATCCGCGTAATCAGGAGCAGGGCGTCGGCCCGGGCGGCGCGGGCCTCGTAGATCTGGTACTCGTCGATAATGAAGTCCTTGCGCAGGCAAGGGATACCCACGTCCTGGCGCACGGCGATGAGGTCATCGAGGGAACCTTTGAAGTACTTCTCGTCGGTAAGCACAGAAATCGCGCGGGCACCGGCCTGTTCGTAGAGGGCAGCCAGGTCGACGGGGTCGAGGTCCGCCACGAAAGTGCCCTTGCTGGGCGAGGCGCGCTTGACCTCCGCGATGAGGCTGATGCCGGGCTGGCGCAGGGCCGCGCGGAAGTCGTCGGCAGGGCGGACTTCGGCTACGCGTTCCTTAAGATGGGCGAGGGACACGGTGGCCTTGCGGGCCACCACCTCTTCGCGCTTGGTGGCGCAGATGTCGTCAAGAATCATGGGAGGCTTTCACGAGGGCCGCCAGTTTGGCTGAGGCGGCGCCGGAGTCGATCGATTCGGCCGCGGTCTGCACGGCGGCCTTCCAGTCGGAGTCTTCGCCGGCCGCAAGAATCCCAGCGGCCGCGTTGAGCAACACAATGTCGCGCCGGGGCCCTGGCTCTCCATCAAGCACGGCGCGCAGGATTTCGGCGTTGGTGGCGGCATCGCCGCCGTGGAGCGCGTCGGCGCCGGCCCGTTCGAGGCCAGCGTCTTCGGGGGTGAGTTCGCGGCACCGGACGGAACCGGCCACGGCCTCGGCGACATGCGACGGGCCGGACAGAGTGAGTTCGTCGAGTCCGTCCGAGCCGGCGACGACAAAGGCGTGGCGCGTGCCGAGTCTGAGCAGGACGTTGGCGAGGGGCTCGACCAAGCCGGCATCGAAGACGCCCATGACTTGGCCGCAGGCACCGGCCGGGTTCGTCAAGGGCCCGAGCACGTTGAACACGGTGCGGAGCCGGAGTTCCCGGCGCGTGCCGGCCACGTGCTTCATGGCGCCATGCAGCGTGCGGGCGAACAGGAAGCCGATGCCCACGTCGTCGATGCATCTCCCGACCTGCTCAGGGGTTGCGTCGATGTTGACGCCGAGCGCCTCGAGCACGTCGGCACTGCCGCACTGGCTCGACGCGCTTCGGTTGCCGTGCTTGGCCACGGCCACCCCGGCGCCCGCGACGACGAACGCCGCGGTCGTCGAGATGTTGAACGTGCCGGAGTGATCGCCGCCCGTGCCGCAAGTGTCGACGAGGGGCGAGCGCATGGTACGCACGGGCGTGGCCATGGCGCGCATGGTTTGGGCGAACCCGGTGATCTCGTCGATGGTCTCGCCCTTCATCCGCATGGCGGCGAGGAACGCGCCGATCAACGCCGGGCTCACCTCGCCGGACATGAGGTCATGCATGGCATCGGCGGCCTCGTCGCGAGAAAGATCATTGCCCTGGACTAGAGTATCGAGCACGTGGTGAAACATAGCCTTGCCCCGCTCACTATGCACCGGGAAGACAGCGAATTATCCGTAGGCACGGAACTCTATCAACCAGCCGGGAGAAAGTCAACCGAAGAGGCGGGGAATGAGGCGGCCCCGCAGCCGGGGGATTCAGTCTACGGTTACCTTGCCAAGCAGGTAGAGCTCGAATCCCCGGCCCAAGCCTTTGAACTCCTGCTCACCCCAGCGTGTCCACGGCTTGTCATCTGGCTTGTCCCGCAGCTTGTCGCGCGAACGGAAGTGGTTGGTCGCGCCAATGAGGGTGCCGCGAACCACCTCCGGGACAGCGGGCTCGATCTGATGGGAGAGCCAGTCGCACAGCCGTGTGGCACAGACGACATCGCGGCCGATGACTTGGTCACGCAGGCGCCCCGAGGTCGGTATGTATGCCTTGCCCCAGTGCAGCGCCGCACGTACTGTCAAGTCGCCACCTTCCTCCTTCCTTGGCCGCCTCGGATGCACCTGCCGGCAAATCTCCTTCGCGGCCTCCTTGGCGCGACGAGCCGCTTCCTCGGGCGAACTGAACTGCGACTCTTCGAATAGCGCGATGAACCCATCGCCAGTGAAGCTCATCACCGAACCACCGAGTTCATGGACGCAAGAGCACGCCTTCGCAATCAGTTGTTCGAGTTGGCGGCAATCGTCTACCGTAATCCTCTTCTTTTCGAAGTGTTTCTTGGTGGAATTTCCGATGTCGACCACGAGCAGTGCGCCGGGAATCAGCCCTTTCGGGGCTTTGGCCTGTCGTACCCCGGCACGCTCGTCGGCCGCAATCTGAAGCCACCGCCTCGTGGTGCCGATAGCCGCTAGTACCGTGGAAACCATGTTGGCAGCTTCAAGTTCAACGGCGATGGCCCGTGAGAACCTCGTGCTTCGTGCGGCGCGGTCAATGGCGAACTCCAGCCATGGCTTGTATTCCTCGTAGAAGTGGAACGTGCCGGGCAACAGGTCGGCGGCGTGGGCACCGCCGTCGCCCTGGTGGCCGCCATGATCGGAGATATGCATATGGGCGACACGATTCTGAAGCTTGCGGCGAATGATGTGCCGAGGCTCCAGCCCCATGAGAAAGGCGTGGGCGATATCGATGTTCAGTGTGACCTTGGAACACCAGTCAAAAGTGCCTGCAGTACCAAGCACGTCGACGGCCTTCAGCAGGGCAACGACTTCATCAAGCGAGTTGAGGAGAAACGGGGGCCCCGGTTCGAGCTCAAGGGCCACCGCCGGCAGCTTCTTAGGTTTCGTAACCTTCGAGTCTTTGTTCTTGGGAGAAAGGGGGTTCTTCGGATCCCTCACGTTGTAGATCTCGCGGAAGGCCCTGGCCAGCCGGTCGCGGCGCCTATCCTTGTATCTCTCCCTTCGTCCCGCAACCTTGAATGCCGGGCCGGGGACGCTGCCGCCGCCCACCATCTCGACGCAATGACATCCAAGCAGGTAGGCGAGATACACTGCATTGCGCATGGCACGAATGGCCATGGCGCGGGAGTTGGCGCCCCACTCGTAACCGGCCTCATCGTCTTTGGGTTCCTCTTGACTGAGCAGACTGACATTCGGGAAGTAGGTGGCTAGCGCAACGAACCTGGGGCGACGCCCAACCAATAGCCCGTTGTAGCGCCGCGTCAGTTCGGCCTGCAACCGGTTGGCGACTCTTTCAATTTCCTTTGCCGTGAGTCTGGCCGCGAAGAGCGTCGGCCCGGTGCCTGTCGGGCCGCGGGGGAAGCGGTCGTCGGGGTCTTCAAGCCCGGCCGCCTTCCAGTACCAGGGGATGTCCTCATGGTCAAGGAAGTAGAGATCGAACAGATTGACGCCCTCTTCAAGGGCGCGCCGAAGGCCGACGAGGTCGCCGCGCGCGCCCTTCCCCCCGGGGACGAACCATGAGGTGATCAAGCTCACCTCAGGCACGGTTGTAGAAGAATGCATATCTATAATTCCTTTTGCCGTTCAGATTCAGGACCGCCTTACCGCGTCCTGCGTATCGAATGCTGGCGAAAGGCTGGAATCCATTACGCTCAGCTTTCTGCGCCGTGCACCAGATGTAGACGCAGAAAGGGGTGGGGATTGGAGAAGGAACACGTCGTCCTTGAGGTCGAGGGTGGTAAGGAGGGCGCACCTCAACACACCACCAGTAATCCCCTTCCTCGACGCGGTGCTGCCTCCGAGCCCGTTTGAGCTTTGCCTCAAATGCGTTACAGGGCTCCTTCTGCTCGCTGAGTTGAGCGCCCTTCACGCGGGCGAAGTACCGCGCCTTGAGTTGGTGCAGTTGCAGGAGGCGGGTGACGTAGCGCCAACGGTGGGGGTACGACATATCGTTTTCGTCGCGAGGAACCAGGCCCTCGGCATCACAAGACACGCTCCCGAGGTATGCCTCAAGATCCGACAGGGGCTCCCCCCGCATCAACGCACGTGCCTGCCGCCTGACATAGGACACGCCGAAGTTGGTTCCCTTGGGCGCAATTGTCAGGAAGTGGATGGCCGCATCTGCTTCGTTCTTGGCTTTGAACCAGGCTTGCTCCATGACCTCCCGCGTAGGCAGTTCCGTGAAGGGCCCGGTTCGGATGTCGTGCAGAATGAGCCGTCCAGGCAACTCGGCGATATCGACTCGGGGGTGCCCATCCTCGTCAGTAGGGCCATTGCCGTGATAGGGGTCTTCCGGATCGGACAACAGGTGCATGCCGAAAACGAGGACAGCGTGGGGTTCCCCCGCGTCGTCACGCCCGCCTTTGCCGTCCAGGACTCTGGTTTGGAGGATGACGGGCAAGCCGTTGCTCAGGTAGTCCGTGATGCACCGGACGGCCTCCTTCTGGGCCGCGCTCTTCGGATCCCTGAGGTGCGGGTCAGGATCGAGGTCCAGATCTGCATCGGGGTCGCCCTTACGAAACGTCTCAAGCACGCCACCGGCGCCTACGGCGGGGTCCTGGAAGACCTCGAGCCCCTCCTCGAGCCTTGGACTGACATGATGGAACCTGCCCGAACGGGCCTCGTCGGCACGACGGATCTTCTGCCTGCGCTTTCTTTCGGCGAGTTCCCAAAGCAGCGTGAAGACGCCTTGACTGCTGAGAGGCGTGCAGCCGAATGCGACCATCTTGAGGAGCACGAGTTGGTGGAGCGCCGCGTGGAAACAGGACGTGCGGCTCCGCGTGTCCTCATTGGGTGTACAGAAGGGCACACAGCGCGCCGGCATAACACCGTCCTGGGGACCGTTCGGGCAGGTGATGATGTGATAGCGTGGGCGAAGCATGAACTTGGGCGGAGCCAGATTGGCTACAGCAGTATAGGGAAAGAGGCCGTGGCCGCCCGACCAAGGGCGGAGCGAGACGAAGCCGAGATACCGGCCGTAACCTGCACGCGACCCGGCTTCAGCCCCCTCTTCGAATACGAAGACGCGGTTGGCGAATCGGGGGAGGGAGTCGCGGTTGATGAGGCCGCGCTCGGCGCGCCAAGCAGGGCAGGGCGCGCGGTGTCGAGCACCGAACGCGACGTTGCCATACGCGGCAAAAAGCCTCCGCAACTCCTGCATCAGCCTCCTATACTGACGTCTATCATAGCGGAGGTCGTCGAGTTCCGTTGGGGAGCATTCACCCTCGTCGTCGGTGCACGGCGGATAACGGTAATACCGGCGATATGAATCCACTATTCACCCCTCAGAGACGGATGGGTCGGAAACGGACGTTCATCGACGAAGGCGAGGCGTCCCCCTGCGTTCTCCCCTGCCGGAGCGAATGAGTACGGCTAGCCCCCGGATGCGTTGTCCGACCCGGCTAGCACACTTCAGAAGGAAAGGCGGCCACACCGGCGAGCCGGGCCGGGATGTGCGAGCGGCGCTCGTTCTCTTTGGCGAACGCGCATCCGCCGACGATCTCGGCGAGGTCACCCGCCTTGAGCGGCGGGCAGACGATCTCGTAGGTGCCCTTGGGCCCCCCGGCCTTCAGCGCGCGCCCGATGGCGGCGGCATGCTTCCGCCCCACTTCAAGAACGATGTGCTTCCCCTTCCCTCTGATCCCCTCGATTTTCCCCCGGTGCTCTTTGGTGCACCACGACTCAACCGACGCCCTGAAGTCGTCGGTGAGTCCTGTCAGGACAAACCTGATGCTCTCCCCAGCATCGCCCATTGCACACACTCCCACATTCAGTCCCCTGGCTCCCGAGGCCGGGCATAGAAATCCCTTGCCTCCCTCCTCTTCGGACTACACAACGCCCCGTCGGGTTTCGGCGGGGCAAAAAAAAAGTGCACCCAAATGGCGCACGTTGACGTGTGCAAACAGAGCGCAACTGCCCGAGCAGCACATACGGTCTCTTTGAAACCGGCGGGGTCACCCGCCCATCCTCTTCACCATCGTCTACCTCACTGTATGTCATAGAGATATGACCTGCAGTGCCATATGGCCTTTTACCACAAGGAGGGGGAAAAGCGCAAGAAGAAAAATGCGATCTACTCGAATATGCCGCAGAAAGGAAAGAAAACAGCGCCGCTATTCCCCTGCAAACAGTTCATGGATATACGGTTAGGACGCACTCTCCGCCGCACACTCCAACTGCCAGAAAATGGGGCCTTGCGCCGGTTTTCGGGGCGAAACGTTGCGTTCTCGCGCGCTAGAGCGCGCCGACGACGAAGGCGCACGCCATGCTGAGGACGAGGAAGAAGCCGCACATGTCGGCGATGGTAGTGACGGCGAGGGGGGCGGCGAGGGCGGGATCGGCTTTGAGTTTGCGTAGGGCGAGGGGGACGAGGCCGCCAAGGCCGAGGGCGACGAGGGTGTTGGCGGCGAGGGCGCCGCCGACGACGAGGGAGAACACGGGATCGTGGAGCCAGATGAACGCGACGGTGCCGAGGAGGAGGCCGAGGGCGAGGCCGTTGAGTACGCCGACTTGGGCTTCTTTGATGAGGACGCGGACGAAGTCGCGGGGCTGGATGAGGCCGAGGGTGAGTTCGCGGATACTGACGGCGACGGCCTGGTTGCCGGAGCAGCCGCTCATGTTGCCGATGACGGGGATGAAGAAGGCGAGTTCGATGATGTGTTCGACCGTGTCTTTGTAAACGAGGATGACGCTGGCGGCGCCGAGGCTGAGGGCGAGGTTGACGATGAGCCAGGAGAGGCGGCGGAAAGCACGGGAGGCGACGGACATGCTGCGGAGTTCTTCGCCGCCGATGATGCCGCCGAAGCGCATGAGGGCCTCTTCGGCGCGCTCGCCCTGGGCCTCTTCGACGTCGGCGCGTCGGACGACGCCAACCATCTGGCCTTTCTCATCGACAACGGGCAGCCCGGTGAAGGTGTAGCGATCGAAGAGTTGTTCGAGTTCAGCCAGGGGCGTGGTGACGAGGGCGTAGAGGGGATTGGCGATCATGACGGACGTAAGTGGGGCGTTGCTGGGCGACAGGACGAGGTCGTGGAGGCGGAGCACGCCGACGACGGTGCCGGTGTCGCCGAGGACGTAGGCGTATTGGACGCTGTAGTCCGAGTAGCGTTCAACGTTGCGGCGGAGATCGTCGAGGACGTCGGCGACGGACAGGGACTGGGAGAAGCAGAGGAACTCGGTGACCATCAATCCGCCGGCGGTATCTTCGGGATAGGCGAGAAGCTGGCGCGCATCACGGGCTTCTTCGGGATCCATCTTGGCGAGGATGGCCTCGGCGTCTTCGTCGTCGAGTTCGGCCAGCACGTCGGCGCGCTCGTCGCTCTCCATCTCGTCGACAATGGCGGCGGCCTGGAGGGCGGACAGTTCTTCGAGGATGTCGGCGCCCTGGGCGTCGGTAAGTTCTTCGAGGAGGTCGGCGGCGTCGCCGGGTTCGAGGAGGGTGAGCACGGCCGCCTGGGACTCGTCGTCGAGGCGGGAAACCGCGCGGGCGACTTCGGCGGGCGACAGGGTATCGAGAAATGAATCGAGGGCGGCGGCATCGCCCTGCCCGACGATGGCCTCGATCTGTTCCCAGGATTCGCCTGTGCGTCCGTTGGTCATGGTATTGGTTTCCCGATCGCCGGAGGTCTTGTGCGATGGGAAGTGTAGCAGATGGGGGCGGTTGAGCGCGAGAACGGGTTGTGTCGCGACCGCGCGGGCTGCGCTGCAGGCGCGGGAGTGTGTATACTGTGCGGGCCACAGGCCACTCGTGAGGGCGCGGGGCACACACTGGGGAAGGTGAGACTCAGGGCAAGAACGCGGGGAGCCGTATTCGATGAGCTTGAATCTGGCGCATTTTCTCGAGATGTCGGCGGAATCGCTGGCCGATAAGACGGCGGTCATGCTGGACGAGCACCGGCTCTCGTACGCCGAACTTAACGCGTTTGCGAAGCGCGTGGCCAACGTACTGAAGGACAGGGGCGTCGAGAAGGGGGACAAAGTGGCGATGATGATCCCGAACTCGCCGTTCTTCCCCATCATCTACTACGGCATCCTGAATGCGGGCGCGACGGTGGTGCCCGTCAACGTGCTGTTCAAATCCCACGAGATCCAGTACTGCCTCGAAGACTCGGATGCGAAGGTGTTTCTGGTGTGGCGTCTGTTCTACGACGAGGCGATGCACGCGTTCGAAGAGACGGACACGTGCCATCACCTCATCGTGGCGAGCATGCCGGACGACATCGAGGAGCCGCCGGAGGGCGATCTGCTGGTGCCGCTGGTGATGGGCGCGTCGGCGGAGGCGGATCACGTGGAAACGATGCCGGACGACACGGCGGTGATCCTGTACACGTCGGGAACGACGGGCCATCCGAAGGGGGCCGAGCTGACGCATTTCAACATGTTCTTCAACGCCTACTACACGCAACAGAGCATCACGGAAATCTCGAGCGATGACGTCGTGCTTGGGGTATTGCCGCTGTTTCACTCGTTCGGGCAGACGTGCATCATGAACGCCGCGCTGATGGCGGGATGTACAATCACGCTGGTGCCGTCGTTCCACACGGAGAAGGTGATGGAGGTGATCGAGCGGGATCGGGTGACAGTGGTGGCGATGGTGCCCACGATGTACTTCTTCCTGCTGAACGTGGACGGGCCGGAGCGGTTCGATCTGTCGACGGTTCGGATGGCGGTGTCCGGGGGCTCGGCCCTTCCGGTGGAAGTCTTCCGGGCGTTCCAGGAACGGTACGGGGTTGAGATCCTCGAAGGGTACGGACTGTCGGAAACCAGTCCGGTGGCCTCGTTCAACACGACGTCCAGGGCATGCCGGCCGGGCTCGATCGGCCAGCCGATCTGGGGCTGCGAGATGCGCATCATGCGGGAGGACGGGACGTTCGCCGCGCCGGGCGAGGTGGGCGAGATCGTGATCCGCGGGCATAACGTGATGAAGGGGTACTACAAGAAGCCCGCCGCCACCGAGGAGGCGATCGTGGACGGGTGGCTGCATACGGGGGACTTGGCCCAGGTGGACGAGGACGGCTACTTCTTCATCGTGGATCGGAAGAAGGACGTGATCATCCGCGGGGGCATGAATGTGTATCCGCGGGAGATCGAGGAGGTCTTGTACGGGCATCCCGCCATCCTGGAGGCGTCAGTCATCGGCGTGCCGGATGCCGCGCGCGGCGAGGAGGTCAAGGCCTACGTGGCGTTGCGGCCCGGGGAGGAGGCCGACGAGGAGGAGTTGAGGGCGTACTGCAAGAGCCGGCTTGCCCGGTTCAAGTGTCCGAGTGAGTTCGAGGTAGTGGCCGAACTGCCGAAAGGCCCAACGGGCAAGATCCTGAAGCGGGTGCTGCGGGAAACAGTCCGGAAGGAGGGCCGCTAGCCCGACAGCGGGGCGTGCCGCGGGCGAATGGTGTGCGCGGAAGCGTCCGATTCTGATATACTTATCGCTTACCGAGAACGAGTGCGAGGTGTGTGGCGAATGGCACCAACGGAAGAACAGGCAGGGCGCGCGGACGACGAGACGGCGCAGCGACTGCTGGACACGATAGGCGGCCCGGCTGATCTTAAATCGCTGTCGTTGAATGAGTTAAAAGGGTTGGCCGAGGAGATCCGGGCGACGATTATCGAGACGGCGGCCCGGAACGGCGGCCACTTGGCGCCCCATCTGGGGGTGGTGGAACTGGCCCTTGCGATTCATCACGTGTTCGACACGGATCGGGACAAACTGATCTGGGATGTGGGCCATCAGTGTTACGCACACAAGCTGCTGACGGGGCGGCGCGATCGGTTCGACACGATTCGGAAGAAGGGCGGGTTGAGCGGGTATCCCAAGCGCAGTGAGAGCCCCTATGACTCGTTCGGGACGGGCCACAGCTCGACGTCCATCTCGGCGGCGCTGGGGATGGCGGTGGCGCGCGATCGCCGGGGCAGCGCGGAACGGGTGATCGCGGTGATCGGGGACGGAGCCATGACGGGGGGCATGGCGTTCGAGGCGCTGGCCCACGCAGGACACCTCGGCACGGACTTGTTGGTGGTGCTCAACGACAACAAGATGTCGATTTCGCCGAACGTGGGATCGCTGTCGGCCTATTTCAACCGTCTCATCACGGGCGGCCTGTACCACCGGACGCGGGAAGACTTGCGCACGTTTATGGAGCGGATGCTGGGGCCGGGGCTCACCAAAGCGGCGACGCGGTTCGAGCACTCGGTGAAGGGGTTCCTGACGCCGGGCACCTTGTTCGAGGAACTGGGCTTCAAGTACGTAGGGCCGGTGGACGGCCACGACCTTGAGACGCTCGTCGAGTGTTTCTCGAACCTGAAGAACATCCGGTATCCCATCTTCTTCCACTGCGTGACGCAGAAGGGCCGGGGATACAGCTACGCGGAGCAGGATCCGCAGACGTATCACGGCGTGAAGGCGTTCAACATCGAGACGGGAGAGTTCGAGACGCCCGAGCCGGCGCAGAGCGGCCCGCCCGTCCAGACGTTTACGGAGGCGTTCGCCACGGCCCTGATCGAGGCCGCGGAGGCGGATCCGCGGGTAGTGGGGATTA
Source organism: Candidatus Hydrogenedentota bacterium (assembly GCA_016934125.1). Taxonomy (GTDB): domain Bacteria; phylum Hydrogenedentota; class Hydrogenedentia; order Hydrogenedentales; family SLHB01; genus JAFGTL01. Next base: position 2,616 of record JAFGTL010000425.1, on the reverse strand, counting down.
CGGCGGCGATGCCGACGGGCACGGGCCTGAGCGAGATGCAGAAGGTGTTCCCCGAGCGCGTGTTCGATGTGGGCATCTGCGAACAGCACGCGGTGACCTTCGCGGCGGGCCTCGCCGCGGAGGGGTTGCGGCCGGTGTGCGCGATCTACTCGACGTTCCTCCAGCGGGGCTACGATCAGTATGTCCATGACGTCTGCATGCAGCACCTGCCGGTGGTGTTCGCCATCGATCGCGCGGGGGCCGTCGGCGAGGACAGCCCGACGCAGCAAGGGGCGTACGATCTGTCCTTTCTGCGGCTGGTGCCGGGGGTGACGGTATTGGTGCCCCGGGATGACGTGGACTTAGCCGCCATGCTCCGTTGGGCGCTCGATCAGCCCGGGCCGGTGGCCATCCGGTATGCGCGGGGCAAGGCGCCGACGCTCGGGGGTGCGGAACGGGGCGACATCACGCGCGGCGAGGTGCTCCGGGAAGGGGCGGATGGAACGCTGTTGGCGGTGGGCCCGGTGCTGGGGGCATGCCTGGCGGCCGCGGAACGGCTGGAATCGGAGGGACTGTCGGTCGGGGTGGCCGACGCGCGGGCGGTGAAACCGCTCGATGCGGCCCTCGTGGATCGGCTCAGCGATCGCCCGATCGTGACGGTGGAGGAGAACACGCTCGAGGGCGGGTTCGGCTCGGCCGTGCTCGAGCACTTCGGGCGAAGCGGGCGCCTGCACGAAGTGCGCGTGAAAACAGCCGGGTTCCCGGACGTCTACATGGAACACGCGACGCGCGCGGAGCAGCTTGCGGATGCGGGCCTCGATGCCGAGGGCATCGCGGACACGGCGCGGGCGTTCATCACGACGCAGCGGGCTGCGGGCGCATAGGCCCCGCGCGACAACACCTCTCCCCCACTCCTGTCTGCGAAAGCACTCCGGAATGGCGTTCGCGCGCGTGCGGCGTCACGCGTCGTCGACGTCGTGGCTGATGTCGGCGTGACGGACGTTGTTCCGGCACGGCTCGAATTCCTTCGGCGTGGGCGTGGGGTAGTCGTTGTTGAAGCAGGCGAGACAGAACTGCTCGGGCGTATAGCCCGTGGCGGCGACGAGGCCGTCGAGCGTCTGGAAGACGAGGGAGTCAACCCCGAGGTACTCGCGGATCTCGTCGACGGACATCTGGGACGCGATGAGGCGTTCTTTCTTGGGGGTGTCGATGCCATAGTGGCAGGAGTTGATGATCGGGGGGCAACTGATCCGGAAATGGATCTCCTTCACGCCGCATTGGCGGAGCATCTTGATGATCTTCTTCGCGGTGGTTCCACGCACAATGCTGTCGTCGACGAGAACGATGCGCTTTCCCTGAATGGCACTGCGGGTGGGGTTGAGCTTGATCTTGACGCCGAAGTCGCGGATGCGCTGATCGGGTTCGATGAAGGTGCGGCCGACGTAGTGGTTGCGGATGAAGCCCATGTCGAAGGGGATGCCGGCCTCATGGGCATAGCCGATGGCGACTTGGTTGGACGAATCGGGGACGGCCATGACGAGGTCGGCGTCGACGGGGCAGGCCTTGGCCAGGTTGCGGCCGAGCTGTTTGCGGACTTCATCGACGCTCTTGCCGAACACGACGCTGTCGGGGCGTGCCACGTAGACGAACTCGAAGATGCAGGGGCGGGGCTTGACGGGCTCGAAGGGCTTGATGGATTCGAGGCCCGATTCGGATGCGACGACGACTTCGCCCGGCTCGACCTCGCGTTCCCAGTCGGCGTCGATGATATCGAGGGCGCAGGTTTCGCTCGCGAAAATGGGCGCGTCGCCGAGGCGGCCGATCCACAGGGGGCGGAAGCCGATGGGATCGCGTGCGGCGACAACGGCGTGGCCATTGGTGGCGAGGAGGGAATAGGCGCCCTTGACGCGGTTGAGGGCCTCGATGACGGCATCCTGGAACCGCGGCTGTTTGGATCGGGCAATGAGGTGGATGAAGACCTCGCTGTCGGTGGTGGACTGGAAGATGGCGCCGTCTTCTTCGAGTTCCTCCCGAAGCCGGGCCGCGTTAACGAGGTTGCCGTTGTGGGCGAGGGCCATGGAGCCGCGGGCGTAATCGGCGGCGAGGGGTTGCACGTTCTTGAGGATGCTGGTGCCGTAAGTGGAGTAGCGGACGTGGCCGATGGCGATGTTGCCCGTGAGGCGGGCGAGGCGGTGCTGCTTGTTCTTGGGGAACACGTCCGACACGAGGCCCACGCCGACGAACCGGCGGAGGCTGCCGTCTTCGGCGCTGACGATGCCGGCGCCCTCCTGGCCGCGATGCTGGAGGGCGTAGAGCCCGAGGTAGGTCAGGGTGGCCGCCTCCGGGTGATTGAATGCGCCGAACACGCCGCATTCCTCGCGGATACGATCCGATTCAGGCGGCAGGGCTGCTTCGTGATGCATGCGCGATCCTCTCGTTTCCGATTCGGGTGACTGAATGGGCCCGACGCCGCCCGAGGCGGACCTCGGGAGGGCGGCGTTGGTTCCGAAGTCTGGGCCGGAGAGCCGGTAGGCGCTACAGGGCCGGTTTTCCGGTGAGTCTCTTGTACACCTCGAGGTACTTCTCGCGTGTCTTCTCAACGATGTCATCCGGCAGCGGCGGCGGGGGCGAATTCTT
>JAFGTL010000424.1 GCA_016934125.1 Candidatus Hydrogenedentota bacterium | reverse complement strand
TGCCCCGATCCATCCGGGCAAGACAGGTTTCTTTCCCAAGCAACTCGGCCAGTTCGAACAGGCCCGGGCCCACGCTCTTTCCGGTGAGCGCCAGCCGCGTGGGATGCACCAGTTTGCCCAGTCCCATCTCGCGCGCCCCGGCCACCGCCTCGTAGGCGGCCTTGAGCGCGTCATGCGTCCACGGATCGACGGATTCCATCGTCTCCCGGATCAGCCGCATGCGCTCGAGTGCGTCATCCTTCTCCCACTGCTTCTTGACGGCCTTTTCCTCGTATTCGGCCGGCTCGACGAAGAAGAAGTCCGCTTGACGCACAATATCGTTCAGTGTCGGGATCTTCTCGCGGCAGATCTCGGCCAGTTGCGTCAGCCACGCCTCAGACTTGGACGACGTGTCGAAGCCGGCCTCCTCGAGCACGGCCACCAGGCGGGCGCGGAGATCCTCGGCCGAGAGCCGGCGGATATGCTGGCCGTTGAGGAACTGGATGCGCTTCAGGCCGAACCGCGCCCCCGACTTGTTCACCCGCTCGAGCCGAAACGCCTCGACGAGTTCATCGCGCGTGAACAACTCGCGATCATCGCCCGGATTCCAGCCGAGGAAGGCGATGTAGTTGAGCACGGCCTCGGGCAGGTAGCCTTCGGTGCGCCAGTCGAGCAAATTGGCGCCGTGATCGCGTTTGCTCATCTTCTTGCCGCCTTCCGTGAGCACCATGGGCAGGTGGGCGAACTGCGGCACCGCGTAGCCGAGCGCCTCGAACAGCATGACGTGGCGCGGCGTGTTGCTGAGGTGATCGTCGCCGCGGATCACATGCGAGATCTTCATGAGCCCGTCGTCAACCACCACCGCCAAGTGGAAGATGGGATCGCCGTTCGGTTTGACGATGACGAAATCGTCGATTTCCTTGTTCTCGATCCGCACCGTGCCTTGGATGAGATCGTCGATCACGGTGACGCCCTCGGGCACCTTGAACCGGATGGCGTAGGGCGCCTCGCCCATGGCCTCGACCTGCTCCGGCGTGGCATCGCGCCATTTCCGGTTGTGGCCGAGTGCGTCCAGTTCCTCCCGGCTCGCGAAGCATTTGTACGCCTTGCCCTCATCGAGGAGGCGCTGGGCCTCGCCGCGGTGGATGTCCGCCCGGAGCGACTGGCGATACGGGCCGAACTCGCCCTTCGCGCCGACGCCGGCGAAGTCGGGGCCCTCGTCCCAGTCGATGCCGAGCCAGGCCAGCCCGTCGCCGATGGCGTGATCGAACTCATCGGTGCTCCGCTGGGTATCGGTGTCCTCGATTCGGAGGATGAAGGCGCCGCCGTGCTGGCGGGCAAACAGCCAGTTGAACAGGGCCGTGCGTGCCGTGCCGATGTGGAGGAATCCCGTCGGCGACGGGGCGATTCGGACGCGTACGTTACTCATCGATCCTTGGACACTCTCTTATCGTTTCCGGGATGGGGTTGCCTCGGGTTTCCGGACAGACGGCCACAAAGCATACACCTTTCCGGCGCGGCCATGCATCTTTCTGCCGCGTCCCGCTTCGGGCCCGGCGCGAACCGCCCCTACGCCAGCTCGACGCCCTGCCCGGTGAGCGCTTGCCGAAGCGCCGGGACGTCGATGGCGCGCAACGGTGTCTTGTCGCGCGCGCACACGGCCGCCGCCGTGCCCGCGGCCTGCCCGAGCGTCATCATGGCCCGCGATAGCCGGCACGAGGACGCGGCGATGTGCGAGAAGCTCGCGCCGCGGCACGCGATCAGCAGGTTCTCCGTGCCTTTCGCGAGAAGGCAGCGATACGGCACGCCGTAGGCCCCGTTCGGCACCTCGTACAGCTTGTGCTTCGGCCCGTGGATGTCGACGGCGTGATCCGTGATGGCGATGATGTCTTCGTGTTGCTGGTTCTTCACGCCCGCCTGGCAGTCGTGCTCGGTAAGCGTGTATTCGCCGACGATCCGCCGCGTTTCGCGCACGCCGATCTCCGGTGCCACGCCCGCGATCGTCCAGGTTGAGAAATCCCGCCGCGTGTCCTCCGTCTGCATCCACCGGAAGTGATCGTAGACAAGCCGAACGCCCAGCGCGAGGATGCGGCTCAGATCGGCGTGGAGCACGGCGTTGCCCGGGATCATGTTGACGGCATTGACGAGGATATCGCCGTTGCCGCAGGTGCGGAGCGCGGCGGACCGGGGGCACTTGGGCGCTTCGGCTGGCGCAAACGGGGTTTGCTTCTCGCCGGTGTCCGTGATGCGATACAGAAGCGTGAGGGAATTCAGGCTCAGCGTCGGCTCGTCCGGGGCATTGGGCTCGTCGAAGGCCGACTTCGGATCCTCACCGATGCGGTAATCGCACCCCGCGGCGACGCACACGTTGCCGTCGGCCGTGCAATCGATCACGATGGGCGCGCGCACCTTCACCAGGCCTCCTGCGAAGGTGCACAGCACCGATTCGATGCGGCCGCCGTCCATCTCGACGTCGAAGAAGGTGGCGTTGTAGAGCACGCGGCACTTGCCCGTCTCCTCCAGGAGCCGCGTGACGGCCCATTGGAAGCCCCACGGCTCCCAGGGCAGCCATACGCCGCCCACGCGTTGCAGGCTGGCCTCGTAGTCCTCGGCGAGCGAAGCCGCCGGATCCTCCTTCATGACCTTCCAGACATCCTGCGGGATGCCCCTGCACCCGCGGCTCGGCTCCCAGGTGTGCACCCAGGCGCAGGTGCTCGTGCCGCCCAGCATCTGGTTCTTCTCGACGAGGACGACGTCCGCCCCCATCCGCGCCGCAGCCAGCGCGGCCCCGACTCCCCCACTACCGCCGCCGACCACGCACACGTCGGCCTCGAGCGTCTGTGCGCCGCCCGCGGGCATGCCGCCCGGCGCCTGCTGGGCGGCCGCGTCGCCGTTAGCCGCCGCCAAGGCCGCGCCGCTGGCCATCGTTGTCAGGAGTGCCCTTCGAGAAAGCAGATTGGACATACGCGCCCTCCTTTCGGTGCAGATTCGCGCGGCATTATGCCCGATACCTTCCCCCGACGCCAAGGGCGCACGTTTGGCCATTTCGGCGGGAGTGGTGTCACTCCCAGAGATAGCGTTCGTCGTGATCGAGGCCGTAACGTCGGAGGAGTTGCAGGAATTCCTCCTTGAATGTGAGCTTCCGGTGGTGTTCCTCCTGGTTGTCGACATAGCGCACCAAGGCCTTCAGTTGGGATTGCCCGAGGGAGAATGCGCCATATCCCGCCTGCCACGCGAAGTCGTCGCACGCGGCGTCACCCGTCTTCATCCACCGCGACGACGACACCTTGATACCCTCCACCAAGTCACTCACGGTGAGCGTCCGTGGCAGGACGCATGCAATGTGTACGTGATCGTCGGTGCCGCCGACGCGGAGGGCGTGGCTGCCCGCCGAGCGGCAGGCACCAGCCAGGTATGCGTGGAGGCCGGGCCGGGTTGATTCGCGAATGAATGGACGTCTCTGTTTGGTGCTGAACACGACATGCAGGAGGATTCGCGACAGTGATTGCGGCATCTGTCAACCCCGGTGATGTTTCGCCCCTTCAGGGCTCGCGTCTTCGCCTTCTGTTACCCAGGGCGCCGGCCCCGTGCGTCCGCTGGACGCACGCGCCCTCTGCCCTGGGCTGATATGTGTGTGCCCTCCGGGCACATTCGAAGAACGCCACGCGCTCCTCGCTACACGCGTCTCAGATGCGGTGCCTGCCGACACCGTGAGGCCTGAGCCCATACCGTCACTTCCGCGTGTTTCTCAAGATTCTCTTGTGTCGCATACGCCACATCGACGCCTTCGCGTGACGAGCCAATGAAGACCTTCGGCTTCATGTGCGTCCTCCCCACTCATGCGATGCCGGAAGCGGCCGAGAACAGGTTGCTTCCAGCATACCCCCTCGGCTGTATGATTGCAACAGAACACGTACGCTTACAACAGGGCAAGGGGCTTGCGGGTGGGCCGTGAGGATGGTGCTGGCTGCGACACTACCGCATCCGCGTCCACGAGCTCGGCCATGTCTCCGGAAGTGCCCGTAGGGCACACACATACCAGCCCAGGGCAGAGGGCGCGTCCCGCGGAACGCGGGACGGGGCCGGCGCCCTGGGTAACGAATGCAGAAGATGCGAGCCCTGAAGGGGCGACGCATCGCTTCAGACACAGGAGCCGCGCCAACCGCGCACGCGGCTTCAATTCGCCTCGTGTTGCGAACCGATCTCGGTGATCTTGTTCTCGCCGTCGACGTGCACCACCCTGGGCTGGTGGGACTTCGCTTCTTCGGCGTCCATCAAGGCATAGGTGAGGGCGATAATCAGATCGCCGGCCTCGCCGAGGCGCGCGGCGGGCCCGTTCAGGCAGACAATCCCGCTGCCGCGCCGGCCTTCGATGACGTAGGTTTCGAATCGCGCGCCGTTGTTCAGGTTGAGCACCTGCACGCGTTCAAAGGGCAGCATGTCGGCCGCCTCCATCAGATCCGAATCGAGCGTGAGGCTGCCCACGTAATGGAGGTCGGCTTCGGTTACTGTCGCGCGATGGATCTTGCTCTTGAGCATCGTGAGCATCATCGTATGTCCCATCCCCTGGTTCGCCGGCGGCCACACGCCGCTCAGGCTGTGAATTTAATGTTGTCGATCAACCGGGCCGGGCCGACTTGCGCCGCCACTGCGAGCAGCACCGTGCCTTCCACCCGCGCAACCCGCTCGATGGTCTCCGCGTCGACGAGCTCGACGTAGTCGATGTCGACCTCCGCCATCCCCTGGCGAACCGCCTCGACAATCCTCGCGGCGTCCCGTTCCCCGGCTTCGAGCAGCCCCTGCGCCGCAGCGAGAGCCTGCGACAGGCACAGCGCCCGGCTCCGCTCTTCCGCGTCGAGATAGCGGTTCCGCGAACTCATGGCCAGGCCGTCGGGTTCGCGCACGATGGGCATCTCAACGATCTCGATGCCGAGATCGAGATCCCTTGTCATCCGGCGGATCACCGCGGCCTGCTGCGCGTCTTTCTGGCCGAAATACGCCCGATCCGGCCGCACCGCATTGAACAGCTTCGTAACCACTGTGCCCACGCCCCGGAAGAACGTAGGCCGGGACGCGCCGCACAGCCGTTGCGTCACCCGTTCGACGTTTACGTACGTCGCGTACCCCTCCGGATACATGGCGCGTGCGGTGGGCGCGTATACAACGTCCATGCCGATGGATTCGGCCAGGGCGCAGTCCGCCTCGAACGTCCGCGGATACTTGTCCAGATCCTCGTTCGGCGCGAACTGGGTTGGATTCACGAAGATGCTCACCACGGACACATCGTTCTGTTCCGCGGCGGCCCGCATCAGGCTGGCGTGGCCCTCGTGCAACGCCCCCATGGTCGGCGCGAACCCGATGGTGCGTCCGGCCCGGTGCTGCTCGTCGGCCCAGGCCCGCATCTCGGACGGGGAACGCAGAATCGTCATTGATAGGCGTGCTCCGCGTCCGGAAACGAGCCGGCCTTCACCTCATGGACGTAGGCCTCGAAGGCCCCGCGCATGACGCCGGCGAGATCGGCATACTGCTTGCAGAACTTCGTGTGGATGCCGAGCCCGAGCATGTCGTGCATGACGAGCACCTGCCCGTCGCAGTCCGGCCCGGCCCCGATCCCGATGGTGGGGATGGTGAGCAGGGCGGTGATCTCCGCGGCGAGCGGCGCGGGCATGCACTCGAGGACGACGGCGAAGCAGCCGGCCGCCTCGAGGCCGCGGGCCTCCTCGATCAGCCGTTGCCGGTTCGCCTCGTCGCGGCCCTGCACCTTGTATCCGCCGAACTGATGCACGGACTGCGGCGTCAGCCCGATGTGGCCCATGACGGGGATGCCGGCCCGGAGAATGGCGCGGATCGCGTCGCCGAACTTGTCCGCGGGCCCTTCGAGTTTAACGGCCTGCGCGCCCGCCTCGGCGACGAACCGGCCCGCATTGCGCAGGGCGTCTTCCGGGCTCACCTGGTAGGAGAGGAAGGGCATGTCGGCCACGACGAGGGCGCGATGTGCCGCCGCGGCCACGATGCGCGTATGGTGGAGCATCTCCTCCATGGTGACGCTGAGCGTGTCGGGCCGGCCCATGACGGCCATGGCGCACGAGTCGCCCACGAGGATGACGTCCACGCCGGACTCGTCCATGAGCTTGGCAGAGGGGAAGTCATAGGCGGTGAGCATGGCAATCTTGTCGCCCACCTGTTTGCGTTGGCACAAGGAAGGGGCAGTCACGCGGGGCATGGCCAGTTCCTCCTGAACCGTGACGGAATCCGTCCCGGTCCCGATTGGGCTCCAAGCGGAGCGGTTCAGAAAACCAGCGTGTTCTGTCGGCTGACCTGGCCCCCGGCTTCGGGTTGCGCAGCGAGCTCGGCGACGGTTCGCCCGGTAACGGGATCGACCGCGCCCGGCGCAATCTCGGCCAGCGGGATCAGCACAAAGGCCCGTTCGCGAAAGCGTGGGTGCGGGAGCGTCAGCCGCTCGGACTCGACGATCCGATCGCCCCACAACACAATGTCGATGTCGATACAGCGCGGCCCCCATCGCTCCGATGGGATCCGCCCAAGCCGGCGTTCGATGGATTTCGCGGCATTCAGGAGTTCAAGCGGCTCGAAGTCCGTCTCGATCTCTACCGCGGCGTTCAGGAACGCAGGCTGCTCGACATTGCCGACGGGCTCTGTCTCGTAACAGTGCGACGTTTCCGTCACACGTACTCGATTCAACTGGTTGAGCGCGATACAGGCCGCCTGAAGGTTCGCCAGGCGATCGCCCAGATTGCTGCCTAGACTCAAATGGATGCGCATCGGCGATTCTCAGACAACCTCTACCTCGTTTCAGTATATCAGAGAAAACCTTTGAGCTTCAAGGACTTCGGCCACGTCTCCCGAGCATCCGGGCCCCGCCGAACCGGCTTCACTGGTCCCCTCGTGGCCATGAATCCGGCCCTTGCGGCACCAGGCGCTATCCACGACAGAGCGAGTGTCTTCATGGTATCCTCTTCTCGTTGCGCGACGCCCCCGTTCGGCCGCGCATTCTCCGATGTGAGGCACGGCACGGCCTCCGCCTCACGAGAAGCGTAGCGGAGCGGCTCGTAACGTTCAAGGCCCCCGCGTTCACTATGAGACGGAGGACGTACGATGTCCGCCTGGCGAGCCGTCGGCGCTGATGCACGAGCGGGCAGGCCACGGGCTGTACGCGATGTTGAGGAGTGAGCGCGTTGGCGGCGGGAACGATATCGAACGGGAATATGTTATAAGAGGCGGTCAGATCTGTCCTTACCAAGGCTGGTTATCGTGAGGAGAACAACAGTGAATCGCATATACCGACGGAATTGGCTCGTAGTGGCCAGCGCGGTCTTGCTTGTCGCCGCGGCAGCCGCATTCGCCCAGGAGGCGCAGCCGGGGCCGCCCGAGGGCGGGCAGGGCCATCATCGGGGCCGCCGCAGGCTCCCATCGCCTGAGGAAGCGCAGGCGGTGTGGGCGCTTCAGTCCGCCCATGTCGCAGACGTGATGCAGTTGTCCGCCGAGCAGGCCGGACAACTCGCTACGGCCTACACCGAGTCGAGGAAGCGCCTGTGGGAGGTGTTCCGGCAGAAGCACGACGAGATGCGCGAGCAGTTCCGCGGAGTCCGTTCCCGAATGGACGAGCCCGGCCAGATGCCCCGCCACCTTACCGAAGGCGAACGGGAGGAACTCCGCGAAGCCATCTCGGAATTTCTGGACGAGATGATGGAGGCGATGATGAAGGCCGCGGCTAAGGAGCGTGACACGTTCCGGACGGCGCTGTCGGCGTTTCTCTCCGAGGAGCAGGCGAATACGGCCGTCGAGCGCTTGGGCTCATTCTGCGGCATGTGGGATTACATGGTGCACACCATCGCCGAGTTCAGACTCGGTGAGAAGCAGGCGGCTGCGCTCGAAGCGGCCAACGTGTACATCGTCGAGTACTTCAAGTTGCGTGAGTTCACCGCATCGGACTCTGATGAGGACTTCGCGGAGCTCTGCGAGACGCTGACGGGGATCACACTGACGCGGGATCGCGCCATGGCCGAATTGCTCAACGAAGAGCAACTCGAGCAGTGGAAGAAGGCCGTTGCGCCGCGCCCGGCGCCCGGTGAGGGCCCGGGCCGCGGGCGCAGGCCCGGGGAGGAGGACAAATGAGATCGGTCATTGCTGCCATCGTCGCGGTGGCTGTCGGCGCGGCCATCGGGGTGGTGGCCGTGCATTCCCGGCTTGCGGGCCGGCTTGCCGAGTTGTCCGAGGAACACCAGCGCACCGCCGAGGCCCTCGCCCAGGCCAAGCAGGAGGCGGCATCGGCCCGGGAATGGGCGCGTTCCCTCGAGGAGGAGAACAAGTCCCTCGATGAGCGGCTCCGGGCACTGCGCGAGAAGAACGCGGAACCGGCCGCCGCGGTTCAGGAGCCCCGCTTCGACGAGGTGCTGTCCATGATGGAGCAGATCGGCGACGATGAACGGGGTGCCCGCCCTCCGGATGCGAGCGTCGAGCCCGGCGAGCCCGGCGGGCGCGGGCGGCGCGGCCCGGGCGACTGGGCGAACCTCTCGGATGAGGAACGCGAGGCCATGCGCGCCCAGTTCGAGGAATTCCGGCGTCAGGCGCAGGAGCGGATGAGCGCCTACTTCCAGGAACAGATGAACGCCGCCAAAGATCCCGAGACTCGCGAGCGGATCGCCGCCATTCAGGAGGCATCGGCCTACATAGCCGAATTGCGGGACGCCATGCGCGATGCCCAAACCGACGAAGAACGGCAGGCGCTGCGGGATGAGATGATGCAAATGGGTAGCGCACTCCGCGCACTCACCCAGATCCAGCAGACGGAAATGGTCAAGGACTTGGCCCAGCAGTACGGCGTGAGCGATACGGAGACGTTTGTGTCGTCCCTTCGGCAACTGAACGAGAGCCCCTTCTTCAGTGGGGGCGGCCGCGGGTTCGGCGGGTTCGGCGGCGGGCCGCCCGGTGGCGGCGGCCCGGGAGGCGGCCCTGGAGGCGGCCCGGGGCGGTAATCCCGCCGGCATGCGCCGGTGGTTCGTATACCACGCCGCCGTGGCTTGTTCCACGGCGGCGTGGACATTTTTCACCCGTTCTGCATACCATGGGGATTGCCTGAGAACGAGCGGAGTGAACCGCGCCGGAACGGCGAGGAGGGGACATGGCCGACGCCACATCACGCAGAGATTTCATGAGACTGGCCGGAGCGGCCGCGGCCGGCATGGCCGCGTCAACCCGGGCGTTCGGCGCCGAGGATGCTCCGTCCGCCGCCGGCCCGCGGCGCAACGTCATCTTCATTCTCATCGACGATCAGCGCTACGACGCCCTCGGGATGCTGAACCCATTCTTCGACACGCCCGCCCTCGACGCCCTCGCGGGCAACGGGATCCTGTTCGATCGGGCGTTCGTGGCCACATCGCTGTGTTCACCGAGCCGGGCCTCCATCCTCAGCGGGCAGTATGCCCACACCCACGGCGTGTTGAACAACAGCACGCTGTTGCCGCCGGGCACCCCCACGTTCCCCCAGGAACTGCAGAAGGCCGGATACCGCACCGGATTCACGGGCAAATGGCACATGGGCGGCTCGAGCGACGCGCCCCGGCCCGGCTTCGATCGCTGGGTGTCCTTCCGCGGACAAGGCGTCTACAACAATCCGACGTTCAACATCGACGGCGAGCGCGTCGAGCGCGAAGGATACGTGACGGATCTGATCACGGACTACTCCGAGGAGTTCATCCGCGAGTCCAAGGACGCCCCGTTCTTCCTCTACATGTCGCACAAGGCCGTGCACGGCGACTTCTATCCCGCCGAGCGCTACGAGGGCTCCTATGCGGACCGGACTTATCCCTATCCGGCGTCCATGGCCGACACGGACGAGAACTACGCCGGCAAACCGGCCTGGGTGCGCGCCCAGCGGCGCAGTTGGCACGGCGTCGACGGCATGTACAACAACAAGACGGATTTCGACAAGTTTGCGCGCGATTACGCCGAGACGCTCAAGGCAGTGGACGACAGCGTGGCCCGGATCGTCAAAACCCTCGACGAACTCGGGCTGCTCGATTCGACGCTGATCCTGTTCACGTCGGACAACGGGTTCCAGTTCG
>JAFGTL010000423.1 GCA_016934125.1 Candidatus Hydrogenedentota bacterium | reverse complement strand
GGGCGGCTGCAACGTCCTGTACATGGACGGCCATGTGAAGTTCGTGAAGTACATTCCGGGTGGCGGGGCTCCGTTCCCCTGCTGCGCAGGCTTCGCCGGCCTGACGGTGGCCTTCGGCTAGTCCTGTTCCTGACATTCCGCCGCAGTGCTCGGTGCGGTGGAATCGACGCGAACGTCCCGGGGGCGCGGCACCTGCCGCGCCCCCGGTTTGTTCTCGGACTCCCCATCGGCCGTCGCCGCCGGTGGCCTCCCCAGTCGCCTATCTGCTAGTATCCCGATCCGGATCCGCTATCGAGCAACGTAACGCCAACGGGAGGGGTGCCCATGATGCTCGCGCGAACTGCCACTTCGTCTGGACGGGGCCGTCTTGTAGCGGTTGGACTCGTTCTGCTCTTCGGCATGCTCGTCTGCCGTCCGGCCCCGGCCGCGCCGCCAACGCTCGTGCAGAACGGCGGCTTCGAGGAAGGAGTCGATGCGGCATCGCTCACTGGATGGGCGTGGAGCGTGGCGAACGGCTGTGAAGGGGCCCTCGCCGTCGATCGCGCCGTCAAGTCCGAGGGGGCCCAGTGCGTCCGCCTGTCAAGCCAATCGCCGCAGGAACCGCACGTATACTGCGGCCTGCGTCAAACCGTCGGGCCGCTGTATCGAGGCCTCACCTACCGCATCCGCCTCCGCGTGAAGGGCAGCAATGTAGGCGCCTGCTGGTTCGGCGGCGGGCCGGAATGGAGGCTCCGGAAGGGGCTCCCCCGCGGCACCTTCGATTGGCAGGACGTATCCGTCGAGTACGCCCCCCCCTCCGACATGGACTCGTTCCTTCTGATCATCAACGTCGATTCGGTGACGGAGGCCCTGTGGGTGGACAACGTGCGCATGGAAGCCGACGTCGACACATCCGCGCCCATCACGCGCGGCGTTACGCCGGCCGACGCGATGGCCGTGCCGGTGCCGAAGAATCCGGCGCTCCAGTGCGACGGCGATCTGAGCGAGTGGCGCGGGGAAACGTTTCACCTGGCCGACGCCGGCGGCCGGATCGACGCGCAATTCCGCTTGGCGTGGAATGAGAAGGCATTCTGGATCGCCGTGCAGACCAAGGACGATGAGCCGGCACGGGGCGGCGATCCGTCGGCGATGTGGCAGCACGACAGCATCCAGATCGCCGCCGATCCCCGCAACGAAGACACCGTCGGCTCGTACGGGCCGAACGATCTCGAACTCGGCTTCGGCCTGACGAAGCAGGGCCCGGCCGCCTACGCGTGGCACCTCCCGGGACACGTCGGCCTCGCGGATCTGGCTGCCGCCCAGCACGCCATCGTCCATCGCGACGGCGTCACCACCTACGAAATCGCGCTTCCATACAGCCTGCTCGCCCCCGTCACAGCCTCGGCCGCCACGGGCTTCGGGCTCAACCTTGTCGTCAACGACCGCGACGCGGCCGCGCCGCGCGTCGGCGCGGAATGGACGCCGGGCATATACCTGTCGAAATCGCCGGACGCTTTCAAGACAGTCGTGCTCACCGACGGCCCTTGGCTTCAGGCCTGCATCCGGCCGCGCGTTGTCGCCTCGGGCGGCACCGCCCGCTTCACCGGCTCCATGTTCCTCGACCGCCCCGTCGAGGGCACGTTGCGCATCGGCCGGTTCTACGAAGGCCCGGTGGCCCTGCCGGCCGGACTGAGCGAGACCATCTTCCCGATTCAGGGCGACATGCTCGATCCGGAAGACAACGAGATCGTGTTCCGCCTGCTCGGCCCTGAACTGGATATCGCCGACTCGTGCACCATCGCCCTGTCGATGGCCGACAAGAAGGCCCTCGCCCTCATCGCCGAACAGGAACAGCGCCTGCCCGCTCTCGAGAACTGGATGCAGGTGGCCCGCGACGACGGCATTCCGGTGCATTATCCCCAGGCTGACATCACCATCGCGCGGATCTTCTGCGGCTACTGCCGGGACGATGTGGCCCACGGCCGGTTCGAGCGCGCCCACCAAGTCGCGCAGGAGGTCGCGGCCCTGCTCGATCGGGCGGAACGCGAACTGCGCGAGGGCGTCGAGGTGCCCGTCGTCCACGTCGACACCCTCGAGATCCGCGACGGCAGCCTGTGGGGCCGGTGCACCGTCGGCGAGCGCGAAGAGGAGCGCCCGGTGTTCCTCACCGGATACGGCCACTTCTCACCGGTTGTCGACGCGATGCCCATCCTGTCCACCATCGGCATCCACGTCGTCCAGTTCGAGATGGGGCCCAACAGCGTCGTCTTCGAAAACGAAATCCGCACCGATCGCATCCGCGACTGGGTGCTGGCATCGCTCGATCGCGCACGGGACAACAACATCGCCGTCTGTCTGCTCGTCTCGCCCCACTACTTCCCCCAGTGGGCCCTCGAGCGGTGGCCCGAAACCCTCGCCCAGAGCGGATTCATGAAGCAGTCCCTCGACGCCCCCCAAGTGCGGGAGATCTACAACGTCTTCCTGCGCACCCTCATCCCCGCGATCAAGGATCACCCGGCCCTTCAGTCTATCTGCCTCAGCAATGAGCCCATTTCGTTGGCCTCGGCCGGCGATCCCTTCCGCCTGCCGCTCTGGCACGACTACCTGAAACGCGCATACCCGACCATCGACAGCCTGAACGAACGCTACGGCACGGATTACGTCATCTACGCACAGGCGCCGCATCCGGCGATGAACCTCGACGCGCCCGCCCCGGCCGTCTACGACGCCATCCGCTTCAACCAGGACCAGCACGCCTGCTGGCACCGCTGGATGGCGGACATCATCCACGAGATGGCGCCCGATCTGCCGTGCCATGCCAAAGTGATGGCCTTGCCGGCCCACGCCGGCACGGTGCTCTGGGGCACGGATCCGTGGGACTTCGCCGAACTGAGCCAGATGAACGGCAACGACTGCTACTTCATGCCAAACGCCTCGGTAGGGCCGTGGGAGAGCCAGTGGATCGTCCAGAACATGTACTACGATCTGCAGCGCTCGATGAAGCGCGTGCCCGTGTTCAACACCGAGAACCACATCATCCGCGATCGCGAGCAGGCCTACGTCGCCCCCGAACATATCTACGCGGCCATCTGGCAGGGCGCCATCCATGGCCAAGGCGCCAGCACGACATGGGCCTGGCAGCGCACCTACGATGCCACGAGCGATTTCGAGGGCCTCATCCTGCACCGGGCCGGATGCACGGCCGCCATGAGCCGCTGCGCCCTCGACTTGATGCGGCTGTCCCGCGAAGTGGCCGGGCTCCAGAACCTCCGTCCGCGCGTCGCCCTCCTCTACTCCCACGCCGCCACCCTGTGGGCGCCCGACTACGTCAAGACGCGCACTGACGCCTACGAGGCCCTCAACTTCTGCGGCCTCCCCATCGGCTTCATCACCGACGACCAGATCGCCGCCGGCTGGCTCGACACGGCCCACGGCTCCGGATACGACTGCCTCATTGTGCCCGGCGCCACCGCGGCCGCCCCGGCGGCCATCGACGCGATCCGCGCCTTTGCGGCCGGCGGCGGGGCCGTCGTCGCCTACGGACACGACAACCTGACGCGCGACGCCTATGGCCG
>JAFGTL010000422.1 GCA_016934125.1 Candidatus Hydrogenedentota bacterium | reverse complement strand
GGTTCGTCGCCGGTGCCGGGCGGCGAATCGACGACCAGGTAGTCGAGGCGTCCCCAAACGACATCCTTGAGGAACTGCCGGATCACGCCGTACTTGCGAGGGCCGCGCCAAATGACGGCCTCTGTGGCGGCGCGCAGCATGAAGCCAATGGACATGACGGCGAGATTCGGGCTGACTTCGACGGGCAGGAGGGATTCGCCGTCGCTGGCGACAGGGCGGCCTTCCAGGCCGAGAAGCTTGGGGATGCTGGGGCCGTGGACATCCACGTCGAGCAGGCCCACTTTCTTGCCTGTGGCCGCCAAGGCGACGGCCAGGTTAGCGGCGAAAGTGCTCTTGCCGACGCCCCCTTTGCCTGAAAGGACGAGGAGTTTCCGGCCGATTTCGCCCATGCGGCCCTGGAGCATGAGTTCTTCGAGTTGGCGTTCGGATTCGTCGTTCGGTTGGTTATCTTGCTGGCGGTTCATCGTCATGTGCTGTGCTCCTGTTGAGATCCTTCTCGATATCCGCGACGATGGGGGCGAGTCGCGTCCGCAATTCCTGTTGCGCACGCTCGGGCAAAGGGCCCTGCCAGAAGACCGCAAGGTTCTCGCTGAGCCCCATGTGGCCGGACGGGACGAAGCCCTCATGTCCGCAACCGGCCAGGAAATGGCGTCGTTTCCCTAGGACCTGGGTGAAGTACAACCTGTCCAGATCGAACTCGTCGCATAATGCCCGGCTGACATCGGTGAGCCGGGCCTTGTCGTGTTCCGTGATGCCGGGGCGCTTCATCGGACGCTCCTAGAAATGCAGATCCCGCTGGTTCTGTCCTTCGCGTTCGAGGTTCTGTCTCACCTTGTCCGCCAGTTGGGGCACGTTCGCGTCGATCCATTCCAGGTAGGTGTGGATCACCCGCTCTCCGATAGCTCTGGTCTCCGGGGAGGCGTAGTCCAGGAGATACTCCTTGAAGGTGAGGACGCCGTTGGCGATGCAGAAGCGGTTGACGGTTGCATGCTTGGCGAGGGGCATGAAATTGGCGCCGGTTCGGCCCTCGCGGTATCCCGCGGTGCAGAATGATGGCAGGTATCCATCGCGGCACAAGTCATAGACGAATTCGTCGAGACTGCGCGCATCGCCGAGGATGAACTGCTGTCTATCGGGAATGTGCTCGTGCTCCATCTGCGCGTAGCCGCCGACGGCGATGCGGCTGCCGGCGTCCATCTGGGAAACCCCGCCGTCGCGCATGACCTCGCGCCGCACAGCGGGGCTCTCGCGTGCGGTCAGAATCGAGCCCGTGTAGGGGCACATGAGCCGGATGATTGCGACGGCTCTTTTGAAATCCTCGTCGCTGATCACGTGAGGAGAGCGCGTGGCGAGGGGGGTGTTGAGGGCCGGTTCGAGGCGGGGATAGGACATGGTGTGCGGGCCGATGTCGAAGGCTTTCTCGAGGGCCACGGCATGATGAAGCATGGCGAGCAACTCGAACCGCCAGTCGTACAGGCCGAAGAGAACGCCGAGGGCGACATCGTCGATGCCGGCTTCAAGGGCGCGATGCAGCGCAAACTGCCGCCATCGGTATTCTCCCTTCAAGGTGCCTTGCGGATGCACCTTGCGATAGGTCTCATGGTGATAGGTCTCCTGGAACACCTGGTACGTGCCGATTCCCGAGGCCCGCACGGCTTCGTATTCATCGACGAACAACGGGGCCGCATTGATGTTGGCGCGCCGGATCTCGCCATACCCGCGCCGGACGCTGTAGGTTCGGGCAATCGTCTCGCAGATGAACTCGTGGTCGCTGCTCGGGTGTTCACCGTAGACGAGCACGAGCCGCTTGTGCCCTTGTCCGACAAGGGCTGCGAGTTCCTCGTCCAACTCATCCATGGTAAGGGTTCTCTTGGAGACGGCGTCGTTGCTCGTGCGGAATCCGCAGTAGGCGCAGTTGTTGACGCAGGGGCTGGAGATGTACAGCGGGGCGAACAAGACGATCCGGTTGCCGTACACGGCCCGTTTGATCCAGTTGGCCGCGTCGTAAATGGCCTCCCAGCAGTCCCGATCTTGGGTATTCGCGAGCACGGCCACGTCTTCGGGAGACAGCATGGCCCCGGCCCGGGCATTATCCCGCGCCTTCTCGACAATGGCCAAGGTATGCGCCTTATCGGGATTGGCTTGCGTTGACAGGGCTTCTTCGATCGCCCCGTCGTCTATGAAGTCTTCATACGGGCACGCGGACTCCCACTTGCGGACGGCCGCAAGCCGGGTGTCGTGCCATTGAATGGCACTTGATGTGGACACAGTTCTCTCTCCGGCCCGCTCGCGGGCTACAACAGTTGCTCGGCTCCGCAGAACACCTCTTCGACGTTCACTACGACCGCAGCGTGCCCGGGGTATTTGGCGTCGAGCCAGCCGTTCTTCATATCATCATAGACGTCGCCGGTTGTCTCGTAATCGAGCGATCCTTTCACCTGAAACGCCTTGCGTTCTTTGGTAATGAAGAGCAACGAGCCTTTGCATCCAGCCAGGACGTTCTTGCGGGTTTTGTCGAAGTAGTTGTCGGCGACAACCAACTTGTCCTCGCCGAACTTATGGAGAAAGCCGACATAGACCGAGTTGGGAATCCCCGCCTCGTTCACGGTTGTGAAGACCGCGGGGCCCTCCCTGTCGTCCAATGCCTTGCTTACGATGCTCGGGAGCACGCTCATGGTAATACCTTCCTTTGTTCGTTCACGGGTTCTGCGGACATGGTTGCCGCAGAGCACATTGCCCAATTCAACTCCAGTCGACAATCGTCGTCAATCTGCTTGTCAGCCGCCGTGCTATCGGCCCGTTCCCGGCTGCGATAGCGTCGGCTTCGAATCGTCCCGATCCGACGATACTCTCTGGCAGACTTTGTCCCAGATGCCGCGAAGGAGATCCGCGGCTTCGCATTCCGCTTGTTCGAGCAACGTCTTCCGTTCGATCTGGGACTCGGTAAAACGCTTCTCATAAGGAAGCCGGCCAAGCAACTCGGCGCCCCGTTCCTCCGTCGCGGCCCGAATCCTCTCGGTCATCTGCGCATTCAAGTCCGCCTTGTTGACAATGACGCCGGACGGCACGCGGAAGTGGCGCGTGAGATCGAGGATGCGGCCGAGATCGTGCAGCCCGGACACCGTGGGTTCGGTGACGATGACGGCGTAGCGCGCGCCGGAAATCGAGGCGATGACGGGGCAGCCGGTGCCGGGCGAGCCGTCCATGACCACGGGGCCGGTGCGGCCGGACTCGCCCGAGAGCGCGGTGGCGTTATCGCGCACAAGGGTGACGAGCCGGCCGGAGTTCTCTTCGGCGATGCCGAGAATGGCGTGGGCCATGGGGCCGAAGCGCGTCTCCGAGATATACCACTTGCCGTTGACGGCATCCTCGCTCGAGACGGCCATGTCGTTGCACACGATCTGGCAGGCGCCGCATCCCTCACACAGGCTCGGCTCGATGGCGCATTTCCCGTCCGGTGTGCGTTTGACGGCGTGAAACCGGCACACCGCGAAGCAATTGCCGCAACCCGTGCATTCTTCGGGATCGATCTCGACGGTGATGCCGCCGACGAAGTCGCCCTCTTCGACCACCTTCGGATTCAGCACGAGATGGAGATCGGCGGCATCGACGTCGCAGTCGGCAACGACGCTGTCCTCGGCGAGCTGGGCGAAGCAGGCGGAGATCGAGGTTTTGCCGGTGCCACCTTTTCCGCTCACGATGGCGATCTCCTGGGGGCGTTGGGCACGGGGATCGGGTTTGGATGCGCGCACGGCCTGGCCGCCGGGGCGGAACAAGGGCTCGATGAGGCCGGTGTTGGCCGGGCGCCGGTGCGCGGCGCGTTCGAGTGCGGCGTCGAGAAGGCGCTCGAAGTGCGGGCGGTATTGGGGAAGCTTCTCAATGGCGACGTCGCCGACGGAATAGACTTCGGCAATCTCCCGGGCATCGGGGATCTCGCCGAGGATATCGAGCTGCGCCGATTCGCAGTACGCCCGGAGCGCGCGATCATCGAGGCCGGCCCGGTTCAACACGACGGCCGGCTCCTGCCCGATGCCCCGGCACATATTCACGGACAGCTTGAGGTCGTGGAGCGAGAAGGGCGTCGGATCGGTGACGAGCAGGCAGAGGTCGGCGCCGCTGACGGTTTCGACGGAGGCGCACGCGGTGCCGGGGGGCGAATCGAGGATGGTGAGCGCGGGGCCGGCGTACTCCTTGAGCGCGTGGATGAGGCGGGGGGACATGCCGCCGGCACCGGTCTCCAGGAGGCCGTAGTGGAAGGCGACGGGGCCGCTCGTGCCGTGGTAGAGCTCGCCGATCTCGGCGTCGCCCTCGATCACGGCGCCGTTCGGGCAGGCGACAACGCAGGCGCCGCAGGCGTGGCACAGCTCCGGAAAGATCAGCACCTTGCCCTTGATCAAGGCGAGGGCGTTGTAGTGGCAGAAGGCCACACACCGGCCGCAGG
Organism: Candidatus Hydrogenedentota bacterium; assembly: GCA_016934125.1. Lineage (GTDB taxonomy): Bacteria > Hydrogenedentota > Hydrogenedentia > Hydrogenedentales > SLHB01 > JAFGTL01. The sequence goes on along the minus strand of JAFGTL010000422.1, from coordinate 8,036 downwards.
CCATGCAACGCTCCTCGTCGAAACGCACGGGCTTGGACACCGTCATGCGCTCGGTGCGCTCGATGTCGGGTTTCAGAAACAGATGGCCGTTGGGGGCCTCGACGTCGCAGTCGAGGTAGGTGACGGCCTGGCCGCGTTCGGCGGCGAGTACGGCCAGATTCGTGGCAATAAACGTCTTGCCCGTTCCGCCTTTGCCGCTCGATATGGCAATCTTCATGTCGTACTCCTGGTTGTGGACACGTGCATCACTGGAAATAGCGTTCGAGCCTGTCGAAGGCCTTGTTGACGGTGTCGAGCGGCACGCAGAACGACATTCTGAGGTGCCCTTCGCCGGTAGGGCCGAAGGCCGCGCCGGGCGTGGTGGACACGCGGGCTTCCCTCAACAGCTTCTTGCAGAACGACACCGAGTCGGCCTGGCCTTCCGGCACGAGGATTCTCGGGAACATGAGATACGAGCCGCCCGGCTTTTGATAGTCGAAGAAGGAACTGAGCCCGTCGAGGCGGCTGCACATGAGATCGCGGGCCGCGAGATACTTGGCTCGGAATTCCTCGATGCAGTCCTGGGGCCCCTGCAGCGCGGCGAGGGCGGCGTATTGGGAAACGACGGGCGCGCAGATCGCGAAGGGGATGTGGGCTTTGCGGATCTGGGGGATCAGGGCTTCGTCTGCGTGTAGATAGCCAACCCGCCAGCCGGTCATGGCATACGTCTTCGTGAAGGTGAAGCAACTGATAGCGTGGCCCTTCATTTCCGGGATGGAAGCGATGCTGAAGTGCGTGTGGCCGTCAAACACGAAGTACTCGTAGGCCTCGTCGGTGATCACGGCGAGATCGTGCTCGAGGGCGAGGCGGGCCACGTGGCGGAGTTGTTCCTCGGAGAAGACGGCGCCGGTGGGGTTGGCGGGCGTGGCGAACATGATGGCCCGCGTCTTACTCGTGATGGCCTTCTCGATGCCGTCGAGATCGAGGGGGAATCCGGTTTCTTCATCGCTGGGCGCGATCACGGGTTTACCGGAGGCGAGAAGCACCTGCCGGATGTGGGTGGCATACGTGGGCGAAGGCAGAATGACCTCATCGCCGGGATCGACGACGGCCATGACCGCGGCGGCCAGGCCTTCGATGGCGCCGACGGTGACGAGGACTTCGGAGGCGCGCGCATCGATGCGGTTATCCCGCCGGAGTTTCTCCGCGATCGCCTCGCACAGGGCGGGCAGCCCGAGGGGCGCGCTGTATCCGCCGACGAGTCCGCCCTCGATGGCCTGAATGGCGGCCTGCTTGATGTGGCCGGGGGTATCGGAGGTGGGTTTGGCCCAGGAGAGGAAGGCCACGTCGTCGATCTCCTTGGAAAGGCGCGTCATTTCATGAATCGCCGACACGCCCATCTTCCCCACTCGATTCGAGATCCTCAGCGTCTTGCCCATGCTCTTTCTCCCGTCGTGTTCAGAGTCTTGGCGCTATCTGCAGGCATTGCTGGCCTTCACGATAAGCACTCCGCCGCCCCGTTCAACGCTCTGCTCGAAGGCTTCGCCCAGCGATCGGAACAGGGCAACACATTCGCCCCGGATGTGGGAACTCATCGGGCCGGACTCGACCTCCAGCTCCGCTTCCCGAAGTTGTTCAAGGAAGCAGTCGATCGGTTCGGACAGGTTCGCCGTCCGGAGCGGGTAAAGGCTCACTTCCACATCGATCTTCATGTTTCTCTTCCCGTTTCTGAAGATGTCATTTCACCGAACATCAACGTTTGCCGGCCCATGGGCTATCGCTCCCTTACCGGAGCACCTGGGCAACCATGAACGCAGCGCTCAGGCCGTTGCCCATGCCGTCGGCCTCGGGATCCGCCATCCACAGACGCGCTTCTCCATAGGGGGCCAGCAACGCCGTCAACTCCGCCGGAGCAAGCATCCGCGCGGACGCATAGGGTTGCTTTCCATCGGCAACGCGGGTGCGATTCAACGGGGCCAGGCGATTCAGGGTGCCCACGATGACGGGGCCATGCTCGCGAACGCACCGGATCATCTCGGCGAGAACCGCCTCGGCACGGGAGACGAACTCGAGAACCGCCATGGCCGAGACTACGTCGAACGCCGCATCCCTGAACGGCAGGTTGTACGCATCCGCGACGCCGTAGAAGCTGTGTCCCGTGTCGCGAGCGTGCGCCTCCCGGACCATCGGCGCCGACAAGTCGACGCCGGCCACACTAAACCCTTTGGACGCGTAGAAGCGGCTCCAATGGCCCGTGCCGCAGCCGATGTCGAGGAGCCTGGCCCCCGGCGCAGGCGATGGCAGGGCGCGCGATACGGCGGCCTGTTGCCGGCAGTCGTGGGCCTTTCCCTGGGCGGTTTCATACCAATGCTCGTAGTCCCGGGCATAGCCGTCGAAGTCGAAACGAGTGTGTACGCTGCGGTTCATGTGTGCCGACGCATCCCTTTGGCCCTGACAGGCTCCGCTTCGGGCCGGTATGCTTTGGCCCACAAGACTTGCCCCCGCGCGTTCAGCCGGGCGGCAACCTCAACGAAATGGGCCTTCTCGAGCAGTCCGGCCACTTCGCCGGGACTCAAGTAGTCTTCGTTCCACAACCGCTGTGCCAGTGAATCGCGGGGGAAATCGACAATCAACACTTCCCCGCCCGGCCGCAAGACGCGCCAGGATTCCTGCATCACCTCCAAGGGATGGGCCATCTCATGGAGCGACCACATCGAGACGACGGCATCCATGGCTTCGTCTTTCACGAAGTCGAGCCGTTTGGCGTCCTTCCGTATGCAGCGCAGGCGGCCGGCGCCTTTCGGCCGCAGCGATCTCGGGAAGCCTTCGCCGGAGAGATCGACTCCGGTAACCTCCTGGTGATAGCGGCGAGCCAGGAACAGGGCCAGTTCGCATGCTCCGCAGCCGATATCGAGCACGTGCCGGGCAAGGCGCAATTCGCGGCCGATCCGCCGGTGCAGGCGCGGCTTCTCTCGTTCGTAGAAATCGTCTGGGAACGGAGCCCTGTGCATCGCTTTTCCTTCAGAACGTCAGCAATCTGTCCGCTTCGCGAACCCATTCGGCCAATTCGTTCATCGTGGCTTCCTGTGCCCCCTCGAAATAGGGCTCTCCTTTATGAATGCCGCATCGGACCTTGCACGTTCCGCATACCTTGACGGTGACGCCCCGGGCGATCAATTCCTTGAGCATCTCGCCCAGATCGAAATAGCCCTCGGGGGCCTCTGCCGCGTCCCTGGCCAAATCGACGGAATCGTTCATGAGGAAGATGCGGACCTCCACCCCTGTGTCCAGCAGCTTTCCCGCAAGACGCAGCCCGTTCCACGTGACGTCGCTGCCATCATAGGGGAGATGATTGAAGACGATGAGAGCATTCATGCTTGCATTTTTCCTTCGTATCTGGTGTTACTCAAGCGACTCGTCCTCCCTTCCCGAGGACGCGGCGAATCCCTTCTCCGTCGGCCTCACAGCCGGCACGCGCCTCCTGAACCGTGCATTCGGACCCTCCAGACACGCGCGAACCAATACAGCAAAGGCCAGCAGAAGCCCTAGGCAAAACGCCACGGACGGGCCAACCGAGTAGTCCCACCGATACGCTGAAAGCAGTCCCGCGGCGGAAGCCGTAACGCCGATGGCCCAAGCGATGAGCAGGCGGGGCACGGTGCGGGCCGAGAACATGGCGGACGCGGTGGCCGGGATGATGAGGAAGGCGAACACGACGACTACGCCGGCGACGCGGACACTCAGTGTAATGACGACGCCGAACAGGGCATAGAACAGGAAGTCCCAACGGGCGACTCTGACGCCACGGGCGCGGGCCGCCTCGTAGTCCTCGGAAATGGCGTTGAAGGGACGGCGGCACAGGAAGAAGCACACGCCCACCACGACGAACGCGGCGAGCGCGGTGACGATCTGGTGCCAGGTGGCCCAGAGGATACTGCCCGCAAGGAGTTCCTGGACGTGGACGTGGCCGCCGGTGGCGACACCGGCCGCGAACAGGCAGGCGCCGGCGGCGATGGCGTAGGTGACGCCGATGATGGCCTCGAGGGGGATCTCAGAGACGGTGCGGCGCGCGTGCGCGAAGAACGCCGCGGCGACAAACGTTGCACCCAGCGCACAGCCGAACGACAGCAGGGAATCGTGTCCGGCCGCAAGGGCCAGATGCGCGGTAATCGCACCCAAGGCCGCGATCTGAGCCAGGGCGATGTCGATGAAGACCACCTCGCGTTTCAACACGTGGATGCCCAGGTAGCCGAGCATGGCCGTCATGAGCGCGCAGGCAAGCAACGGGACAAAGAGCATCTCTATCATCGCGCTCATGGTGAAACCTCGCTCGCGGCCGGTTCCGTACATCGCGGCAGCATCGAACGGACGAGGACAGCCCCGATGAAGAGCGCCCCCAGGGCGAGGACAAGGCTCGGGCCGTAGGGCAAGTCGAATCGGTGCGAGGCGCCCAGTCCGGTGAGGCATGCGATGAAGCCGAGCGACCACCCGAGCAGGATCGCGCCCTTCCATTGCTTGGTGAACATGGCGGCCGTGGCCGCGGGGATCATGAGGAACGCGTAAGCGAGCAAGACGCCCGCGACGGGCACAATGAGCACGGTGATGATGCCCTGGGTGGTGAAGAAGAGAAAATCCCACAGCCGCTCGTTCCTCACGGTGCCCGAATTGTGCGTGAGGCCGATGAATTGCGCGCGAAAGGCGAAGTGAAAGACGAGCAGGGCCACGTAAACCACGGCCGTGACGCCCACCAGCGGCCAGGACACCCAGAGCATGGCGCCGGCGAGGGTTTTGGTGACGTAGGCGCCGCCGCCGGGGAGTTTGTCGCCCAGGAGCAATGAGGCCACGAGGGCGAGGGCATAGAGGATGCCGATGACGGCTTCGCGCGGGATAAGCGGGTTCGAGGGCTTCACCAGGGCCAACAGGGCGGCGCCGAAGAGAACGGCGACAAGGGAGGAGAGATACGTCGCCGCGGCGCCGTATTCGATGCCGAGCCCGACCGCCACGAGCACGCCGAAGGCGGCGAGTTGATCGAGGACGAGATCGGAGAAGACGAGGGTTCGGCGGATGATATGCAGGCCGAGATAGGTGTGGAGGATCAGCACGACTCCGAGAAGGGCCGTCTGAAGCAGGAAGAATCGCAGCGTTTCCGACATCGTGTTCTCCGGGAATCCGTTCAGTTCTCGCCGATCAGGCCCTTCGCGTCGGCGGCGTTCAAGAGGCCCTCCACCCAGCAGTCCATCAGCTTGAAGTAGTCCGTAACGCCGGGGGCGCCGCCGACGTAGAGGGGGACGATGACAGCTTCCGCGTCGACGCGGCTCGCGACAGTCCGGATCTTCTGTTCATCGAAGTAGTTGGCCGCGAGGATAATGCGGATATCGCGTTCGCGCATCATCTCGACGAGTTCGGTGACGTGCCTCGGAGACGGGGGGATGCCGGGTTTGGGTTCGACGGTTCCAGCCTCCTCCATGCCGAACAGTTTCAGGAAGTACACCCAGTTCTTGTGGTAGGTGACAATGGCCGTGCCGCGGAGGGGGCGCATGGCGTGCATCCAGCCGCCGAGCGACTCGATGAGGGGGGCCCCGTCGAGTTGCTGCCCCTCGAGGAAGGAGATCAGGGTGCCTTTGTCGGCGAGGGCCACGAGCGTGTCGCCGCCGAGGGCATCCACGAGTTTCTCGCCGAAGAGGTGCGCATCCATGTCGTGGAGGAACGCGGCGAGCCGCTCCTGGTAGAAGGCCTTGCCGGCGGGATCGTTCTTGATCAGGCCGGTGGCGATGTTGCGCGCGGCGATCCGCATCTGGATCGGCGAATTCGTAACGTGGGGGTTGCCGTAGATGTGAACGCCCCCCTCGGCGCGGGAGATGCTGGCAGGCTTTTCGAGAAGCGTCATGCCTTGGGCCGCGGCCACGTAGCCGACTTGTCCGCTCCGGACGTCCCGGTTACCGGACTTGTCAACGACAGTGGAGAGCCAGAGCTCGAGATCGAGCCCCGTGGCGACGAGCACGTCAGCCGTGCGCACCATGTTGACGAAAGAGGGCTTTGGGCGGATGAAGTGGGCGTCCTGATCGCCCTGGACGATGTGGCTGACGGCGACGCGCTCGCCGCCGATGGCCTCGGCGAATACCGCGTAGTCCGGCAACGTGGCAACCACCTGGAGCGGGGCGGGCGCCGCTTCGGCGGCGATGCTGTTCGAGGCGGAGAACGAGCAGGCGCAGACAATGAGACTCAGCAGAATGAAACGGCCGGGTGCTCTCATGAATAGGACTCCTCGTGTGTTCAATACCGTTCGTGTTTGTGCGGCCCGGCCGCGAAAATCATCTGCAACAGGATGCGGTCTTCGGCGTCTTCCATCCCGTGGCCGTCTTCGTGGTTGTATTCGAGGCGGTAGCGCACGAAGGGGCTCTGGTGCCAGGTGACGTACGGGCCGGCCTGCCAGCGGTAGGCGCCCCGCTCGGGATAGGCCAACGGCGTCAGCGACACCGGAGCGAGGCCGGCGTAGGGCTTGTAGTCGGGCTGGTAGTAATCGAGCCGAAGCCCGGCCTCCCAGGTTCTCGAGAGTTTCGCCTGGAGGTAGCTGTACGCGCCCCACGCGACCACGTGATCGCCCTCGTGCGTGAAGGGATCGCGGATCTTGCGGTCGAGCAGGTAGGCCTCGGTGCGCCACTCCAGGTTGCGGTACCGCATCCGATCGGTCGGCTCCCAGCGGAGCGAGAGATCGCCGCCGAACACCCACGAGGGCAGGCGATCGTGTTCCGTGAGCCAGAGGTCGTATGATTGGCCGCCCTCGTACTGCTCCTTGTGGACGTTCCATTCATCGTTCCAACCCAGAAGCGAGGTGGCGCCGAATTCGAGATACGTATTCTCAGTGAGATCTCTGAAGTTCTTGTAGTGCAGCAGGATCGCCGGGGTATCCCAACTGTTGTCGCCGAAGAGGCGTTCATTTTCGCCGTTGGTGAGCTGGAAGGTGAGTTCCTGGGAGGCGGCGCCGAGGGGCGGCAGGTTCCATTCGAGTGAGAGCCCGGTTTGGTTGAGGCCGCCGTTGCCGAAGATCCGGCGCAGAGCCAGGGGGAAGTCCACCTGGTCGAGGCCATGCTTGTGCCACCGGTTGACCACGCCGAACTGCTGCCGGAACTTGCCAAGCGTCAGGTTCAGGTTATCGAAGATCCCGAAGCGCGTCATGTAGGCTTCGCCGAGTTTGGCCTCGTCTTCGTTCACGGACACGGCGGCTTTGAAGCGCGTGTACGGGTCGAGGTACGACTCGAAATGGAGGCCGAGGCCGCGAAAGTCGGCCCGCCAGCTATCCGTGTCCGCGCGTTGATGGCGGTAGGTGGCGATCATGTCGCCCGTGACGCTGATTTCGGGATTCAGCGCCTGGAGGCTGAGCCCTCCAGCCTTGAAGAGGACGTCTTCCGGCTCGGCTTCCTCGACAGGCGCCTGGCCGGCCTCCGCCTCGGCGAGGGCGCGCAGGGCGGCGAGTTCGTCCTGCGGTGCTTCGGCCGCGGGCGCGGTGGCGGACATGGCGCCGGCGAGTGCGTTCACCTTGTCGGTGAGGGCCTGGATCTCCGCGGCGTGCTGGGCGCGCATCTCATCGAGTTGCTGCTGGAGTTGTCGAACCTGCTCTTCGAGCGCTTCGACATCGCCCCCGTCCTGTGCGGCACAGAGTCCGCACAGGCCCAGCATGCACGCAAGCGTCAACACGCCTGTGAGGAGTCGAACCGGCATTGATACACCCTCCTGAGTCGTTCACCGGGCCCGATGGCCAAGGCGCCGGCCTCCCGCCGGAGAACCCGTCCCCCGGAACATGGACAGCACGCCCGAACAGGTGCCCGGGCCGTAGCGGCACTCGGCGCCTGTCAGGCGGAATCGCCCCCTTCTTCATCAGTCAACTGGTGGATCCGTTCCTCCAACTGCTTCAGGCCTTCCTGCATAGCGCGGGCCTGCTCCCTAAGCATAGCCAATTCCTCGGTACGAGTGGGAGCCGGGGCAGAAGGCTGCTGCGGTGCAGCGACGGGACCCGCCTGAAAACCCTGGCCCATGCCGCGTCCCATGCCCCGGCCCAT
>JAFGTL010000026.1 GCA_016934125.1 Candidatus Hydrogenedentota bacterium | reverse complement strand
GTGCCGGCATGCCTGGCCGGATTGCCGGATTCCGACTGCGGCGTGCTGAAAGAGTACGCCTGCAACCTGGGCATGGCCTTCCAGATCACCGACGATCTCATCGATTCCCAAACCAGTCCCGAGGATGAGAACAAGCCGACGTTTGCCCGGCTGCTGGGGTGCGACGAGGCCCGGGACAGGGCGTCCCGGTTCATCGCCGCCGCGATCGACGTTCTCGAACCGTTTGGAGCGCGCGCGCACCCGTTGCGCGCCCTGGCCGAATATGTCCGCACACGAACCGCATAGCGCACGGGGCCTCTACCTCCGCGTGGCGGGCGTCTTGTTGTTGATGGCGCTGGCCGCGGCCGCGGGCCTGTGGCTGGGCGGAGGCGCCCCGCTGCCGGATGTAGTAACGCACCCGGCCGGGCCTGGAACGGACGGCGCGGCGGGAACCGGCCCGGTAGGCAAACCCAGCCCGCCGCCCCCGCTGTTCCTGTCCGCTAACGCCATGCCGGGCGCCGACCTCGAGGCCGTGCTCGAAGAGGTGCGGCTGGCCGCGGAGGCGGGCATCCATCAGTATGTGCTGAGCGTGCCGGTGCCGTGGCGCGATGCGGGCGAGGCCCCGGAGGCGGGCGAGGCCCCGGAGGCCGCGCTCGAGCCGGTTCGCAAGGTGGTGGAGGCCGATCCCGAGGCGCGCGTGTTCCTCCACGTGATCCTCAATCCGCCCCAGCCGTGGCTGGACGCCCATCCCGGGGCGGTGGCCACGGCCGACGGCGCGCCGTTGCCGTTTGCGTGTCCGGCATCGGAGGAATGGCTCGACGAGGTTTGCGCGTCGCTCGATACGTTGATGGACGCGGTGGGCGGCGCGGGCCTGGACGGGTGCGTGGCCGGCTACGTGATCGGCGCGCTGGAACAGGGCCAGTGGCGCACCGGCGCGGGCTACGACGACAGCCAGGCGAACCGGGACGGCTTCAGCCGGTGGCTCGAGGCCGAATACGCGGACGACGCCACCCTCCAGATCCTGTGGGACGATGCGGAGGTGACGCTCGATGCGGCCGCGATCCCGCCGCAGCCCGAGCAGGGCGAAGGCAACCCCGTGTTCTTCGCCCTCCCGGGTGAGCAGCGCCACGTGGACTTCGGCCGCTACACGGCCGAGAGCACCGCCGTCGCCATCCGCACCATCGCCGATCATATCCGGGGCGCCGCGCGGCAGGCGACGGAGCCGGCCAAGGTGCTCGCGCCGTACGGCTTCACCTTCGAGCCCGGTGACAGCGTCCATCATCAAGCCCTCGGGATCCTGCTCCACAGCGATCTGGACGGGTTCGTGGGCCCCGTTTCCTACCATGATCGGGGACTGGGCGGCGCGGGCGGATTCATCGGGCCTGTCAACAGCGCCCGCTACCACGGCAAACAGTGGTATCTCGTCGACGACACGCGCACCGGCATCGCCGTGGATCCGGCCACCGGCGCGGTGGATCACAAGGCGGGCCTGCGGACGGGCAACGTGTATGAGGTGCAGCGGCGCAACTTCGCGGCGGCCCTTGCCCAGGGACTCGGGCTGATGTGGGCGGACACGCGGGGTGATGGGCGGCTGCTGGACAAGGAGATGTGGGCGCGCTTCGGGGTGATGAAGCACGCCTATCGAACCATATGGCCCGCCACCGGCGTGCGCCGGCCCGTGCTGGCCGCCCCGGCGCCGGGGATGCCCCGCGACGTGTCGCTCTGCGTGGTGGTGGATGAGCGAAGCCGGTTCTATGAACGCCCCCCGCGCACCGGGTTCAATGCGCTCCTGATCGAGGCGCGGGACTGCGCACTGCGGGCCGGCGTGCCCGCCCATTTCTGCCTGCTCGATGACGTGCTGGACGGCACCGCAGCCAGGGCGGCCGTCTATCTGTTCGTGAACGCGTTCAGCCTCGACTGCGACGCCCGGGCCCGGCTGCATCAGTTCCTGCACGATCAGCACGCGTCGGCCATCTGGATGTATGCGGCCGGCTACATCGGCGATGAGGCCTCCGCCGAGAGTGTAGCGGCCACCGTGCTGCTCCCCGTCAAGGCCTTCGAGGAGGCCGCCCAGGCCGGCTCGGTGCATCAACTGGACGGGGTTTGGATCCAGCAGGGGGAGGAATTCGGCACCGGAGGCGTGTGGGATCCCCTCTTCTACGTCGACACGGAGGGGGCCGACCTCTTCGTATTGTCCCGTTACCGCGAGTCGGAGAAGGCGAGCGTCGTGATCGAGTTCTTCGAGGATGAATGGGCGACGGTATTCGTCGCCGAGCCGCATCTGACGCCCAACCTGCTCCGCGAAATCCTCCGGATCCTCGAACAGCACCCCTACATCCGCGAAACGGCGGAACGGTTCGCCGACACCACGCACTTCGGGCCCGACCTCATGGTGCTTCACGCGGCCCAGGACGGGATTCGCGAGGTCGACCTTGGCGCCACCTACACGGTGCACGATCTGCTCGAGGTCGATGAGCAACTGCACCCCCTCATCGGATGGCCCAACAAGCAGTTCCTCGATATCCCCCTGCGCCTCGGCGAAACCCGCGTCCTTCACCTCTCGCCGCCGACGCCCGCCGAGAAAGTGGTGCTCGAACCGGGCGAATGACGCGCGGCGCCGGTCACTCGACGGGGGCCGGTTCGCGCCGTTCCGTGATGAGGAGGCGGGCGCCCTTGTCGATCAGGCCGAAGGCGAGGATCACGTCATCGTTGCGCAACCGGATGCAGCCGTGCGACGCGGGCGTGCCGATCCGATCCTCGCCGTTCGTGCCGTGCACGTATATGCAGCGCGCCCGCGAGTCGACGGCCGCGCCCCGGTTCTTCCCGGGCTCTTCCCCGTCCAGCACGAGGATGCGCGTGAGCACCATGTCTTCGTCCACCTCCATGCCAGGCGTCCAGCGCTGGCCGGTGGCGCGCCGCGAACGGAACACCTCGCCCCATGGCGCGCCCGCGCCGACTTTCTCGGCCACGGAATGCCAGCCGAGCGGCGTCTTGCCGCTCTCGGCCTGTGAGCCCGTTCCGTTGGCCGCGGTCGAGCAACGCGCCTGCCACTGCACAGCGCGTCCTTCGATGACGCGCAGCACCTGCTCGTCCACCGACACCCAGACGCCCAGGCCGCCGCCTACCCAGTCGCGCCAGCCCACGTCGTCGAGATAGCGCCATGTCGCGGCGTCGAGGTTGGCCGGGGGCTGCACCACGGCGCCGTTGATGGCCACGCCGGTGCCGTCCGGCACATCGACGATGTGGACGGGCACGTCATCCGGCGTGGCCAGCGTGTAGCCTTGCACGGCATCGTAGCGGGCGCGGATGCGGCCCGTTGGGAGCGACAGCGCGATGTCCGCCCACGCCAGGGCCTGCGGCGGGCGCGGGGCGAAGCGCACGGCTGTCCAGCCCGGCTCGGCGGGCGTCAGGCCCATGACGTACTCGGCGATGAGGTAGATGGGCCCGCTGCTCCATGCATGGCACCAACTCGTGTTCCACTTCTGCTCAGGCCCCCAGGCCTCCATGCAGGTGGTGGCGCCGTGTTTCAGCATCTCGTGCCAGGAGTGTTCATCTGTCGAGACGATTAAATCATAGGCGAGATCGGGTTGTCCGGCCCGGTAGCAGGCTTCGATCACGAAGGGGGCTATGTACACGCCGCAGTTCAACCGTTTCTCGCGGATCAACTCGACCACGCGCTCGACGGACTCGGGCGGCACCAGGCCGAAAGCCAGGGGCAAGGCGTTGGCATGGAGGGAACCGTGCGCGGAGCCGGGCGAGTCGACGAACAGGCCCGTGTCGCCATCGAGCAGGCGCTCGACGTACGCGGCGGCGATCC
>JAFGTL010000421.1 GCA_016934125.1 Candidatus Hydrogenedentota bacterium | reverse complement strand
TGCTTCACGAGACTGGCTATACGACATACTTCTTCTTCGCGGACTGCGGAAACAAGTGGCCCGGCTACGAGGATCTGCTGGGCCACGCCGTAGACCGCCACGTTTCCGGCGACTCGTCGCAGGTTTTCACGATCAATGATGATCGAGTTCTCCTGGAGGCCCTCGATGCGGTGCCGGACGCGTGCGGGCCCCCGGCCTTTTTCGTTTTCTGGCTGATGTCGTGTCATTGCCTCGGCGTCCGCGATGACGCCTGCTGTCGATACAAGCCCTGTGAACTCGAGAATACCTACTGGACGAATTTCGTCGAGGGCCGTCACGAGCCGGAGCGGTTGCTCAACCGGTATGACAACGGGATCCTCCAGGCCGATCGGTTCACCGAGCAGATCCTTGCCATGTTGGAGCACAAGGGCTACGCGGACAACGCCCTGGTATTCGTAACGGGCGACCACGGAGACGGGTTCGGCGAGCACGGCCACTACTGCCACTCGAACCATGTGCATCAGGAGGACTTGTGCGTCCCCCTGCTGATCGGCGACGATCCGGAGGTGCGCTATGAGGGCCTCGAATTCGCCACCCACCTCGACGTGGCCCCGACGATTGTCGAACGGCTCGGACTCCCTATTCCCCCGTTCTGGCAGGGCGAGTCGCTTCTGCGGCCGCGGAACGGGCGCTTCTCGTATCATTCCACGTTGCGCGGGGCACCACGCCGGGCCGTTGTCTTCCGGGCAGACGACGGGGTGTACAAGTACATCAAGTCGCACCGGCGTGCGGAGGCATTCGAGGTGGATGAGGAACTCTACTGCCTCTCGACAGATCCCGGCGAGCGCGCCAACCGGATCGCGTCCGCAGATCCCCGGCTAGTCCGACTCATGAGAGGCAAACTCGCCGAGTTCTGGGCGCCGGCCGGGGGCCCGGCCGGGAGCCCTGCCGAAACGCCCGCCGAAACATCGGCCACGGCCGTGGCACAGGGGCCCGAGCCTGGGCTATAATCGCCTTTCTGGTGTGCGGGCCTCCGTTTTCCCGGAACCGAATCCAATGAATCTTGTCGCCATTGTCGGAATCGCAGTCGGACTGGCCATGGACGCATTCGCCGTGGCGGTGGCGACAAGCATTTCGCTGCGGGGCGTATCGCCGCGCCAGGTGTTCCGGTTTGCCTTCCATTTCGGCCTGTTTCAGGCGTTCATGCCCGTGATCGGCTGGGCGGCGGGCCGAACCGTGGCCGATCTGATCCGGGACTGGGATCACTGGATCGCCTTCGGGTTGCTGGCGTTTGTGGGCGTGAAGGCGATCCGGGAGGCGCTCCGGGATACGGGCGAGGGCGAGGCCGCACGGAGCGATCCCACGCGCGGGTGGAGCCTGGTGGCGTTCTCGGTGGCCACGAGCATCGACGCGCTGGCGGTAGGGCTCACCTTTGCCATGCTCGACGTTCGGATCTGGTATCCGTGCGTTCTCATCGGCCTGATCACGGCCGCACTGACCACCGTAGGGATGCTGTTTGGGGCGCGGCTGGGTGCGCGGCTGGGCCGGCGCGTCGAGGTGCTCGGCGGGCTCACCCTGATCGGAATCGGCGTGAAGATCCTCGTGCAGCATCTCTTCTTCGGGGCGGGGGGATGACGGGATCCGGCCCCGCGCGGGCCGGCGCCCGCTAATAGGGCCAGAAGTGGTATACGGGCGCGTGGGTGAGCGTTCCGTACAGGAGCCAGCAGGTGCCCACCACCATATCCCCGACAATCAGGCCCAGGAAGAAGGGCACAGCGGGCCGGTAGGCCTTTGCGCCGCCGTATTTCAGCAGGATCGCTTTGATGAGCCACGCCGTGAACACGGACATCCAGAGCTGCTCCATCGACCACGAGCCGCTGATGGCGTAGCCGACGGGATGGAGCGGCCACCAGGCGGCGTTCATGCGCATGGCGGCGAGGCCGAGGGCGAACACCAGCCCGATGATGATCGCGTAGGTGGGCTGCCACTGGTGCGGGGGCGAGGTGGTAAACCAGGCGTTCACCTGATTCCAGGCTTCCCAGCCGCGGCTCTGGGCGGGCCCGATGCTCTGGGCGGCGGCGCCGTACTTGTTGAAGGCATACAAGAGCGCCCAGAATCCGCACACGATTCCAGCGGCCAAGGCGATGGCCATGGCGATAAGGTAGCGGCGGTTGCTGAGCTTCAGCCGCTCGGCGATCCGGAACGCCTCGAGTCCGTGGGGCATGGGATGGGCGCGGTAGGCGCGGTTGAACGAGTAGAACAGGCCGAACATGGTGAGATCGCGGGGATTGCCATCGAGCAGGGCGGGCGCGCCGAAGAACTTGACGATCTGGAAATTCGGGCCGATGAAGTGGAGATCGTGGGACGGGGGGCCGAGTTCGGCGCGCATCCGGGTGACGGAGATGGCGATCAGGTAGTAGAGCAAGAAGAACGCCACCACGATTCCAGGCGACATGCCTGCGGCCATGCAGAAGTACAGGAGAAACGCGGCGCCTGCGGCGATGGACGCAGCGGCGATCCACGCCTCCTGCCGTTCCCACGGGCTCACATCGTCCGTGTTGCGGCCCAGGAGGATCCGGCCGAGGCGGGCCAGGTGCCGGCGCGAGATCCAGATGGCCATGAGCGCCATGGCGTAGTATCCGCCGGCCGTCTGCTCCTCGATGAAGGGGAAACCCGGCATCCCCTGGATGCCCACGTGACTCGCCCACACCCGCTGCAGTTTCCAGAACAGGAAGAAGAACCAGCACGAAAACGCCAGATCGAGGGGCATGAAGAAACACATGCCGATGGCGAAGGGATAGAACGACACAGGCGCGGCGCCCATGTCGCGCCACGGCCGTTCGGCGAAGAGGTTGCGGATATCGACGATGTGGACGAGGGGGACGTCGGGCAAGAGCGGGAACAGGACGCTGAGTCCATTGAGGAGATCGACGGCCCCGGCCAGGCCGAAGGCGAGCCAGAAGTACTTGTTGCGGAACAGGCGTTCGGTGTCGTTGGCCAGGGCCATGGGCACCTGGATGATGGGATACGACAGCTTCTCGTTCTCCGTCCACTGCTTGCGGAACACCAGGTTCAGGCCCCACATGATCGCGAACAGGGCCATGAGGAAGGCCGACCACCAGGCCAGCGGCCGGAGCCATGGCACGAGGTTGGCGGCTTTGAAGACGGATTCCTGGCCCTGGTAGAAGCCCTCGAGGGCCGCCGGATCGCTCACGACGAGCCAGTCGGGCACCTGATCGCGGAACGGCTGGAACAGGTTGTTCATGGGCCCGAAGTAGTCGAGGTGCGACAGAATCGGGACGAGGCAGTCGAGGAGATCGATGCTGGTGAGGCAGGTGCCCAGGCACAGCATGGTGTAGACGACGAGGAGTTCGGCCGGTTTGAGCGCCCACAGGGGTTTGAGGCGCTTGACGAGTTGGTTGGCCACGGCCAGCCAGAACAGCATGAAGATGACTTGGGGAAACAGGCTCAGCGTGCTCGGCTCGCCGGCGAGGAAGACGAACTCGCCGACGGCCAGCCAGAGCGCGTTCAGCGGCATGAGGAGCAGTCCGATGATCACGCTGCGGTACGTTATCGCCACGGCATGGCCCCCGGCCCATCGCAAACAGATGTGAAGAAGACTCCGCACTTCTACCACGGGGCTCCGGCCGCGATCAACATTGCGTCCTGGTGGCCTGTCCGGAGAGAGCCCTGTACAATGGAGACGGAATGGGGCATCCTGAGGTTACGGGGAGGGGGAAACGAGTTCAATGTGCGCACGCAAGCAGATCATCTCGGTATGTGCGGTGTCGCTCGGATGCGCGGCCGCTTCAGCCGCGGGCGGCGGCCCGTGGTCGTATGAGGACTGGGAGCCGGGCGGCGAGCGCGTCACCTTTGACGGGATCACCTTCGACAGTACGATTCACTGTGGCGCCGGCCACGACTTCGTGAAGGTGCGAGACGGGCACTACCGGTTTCGCTCGCGCACCGGCAAGCGCCTGTACGCGTGGCACTTCTACTTCAAGATCGAGTGCCCCGAAGCCGTCGGGCGGACGATTACGCTCGAGGTGGCCGACTTCAACCACGGCGGGCGTGAGCCGTGGCAGGAACAAGCCAACGTGTACTCGACGGATGGCGAGATCTGGCGCGCCGTGGCGCCGGAGGACGTCGAAATCGTTCCGTGGACGCCGACGGGCTACCCGGAGATCGATGAGGCCTATGGTGATCGGGGCCACATCCCGTACGGCGTGCAGTTTCGACTCGAACTCAGCCATCCCGTGATGTGGTTTGCCGGCCCGACGCCGTATACGCTCGAGCGCCGCGACGTTCTCTTCAAGCGTCTCGCCGCCGAGCATCCGGATTGCGTCGAAGTCAGCACGGTGGGCCACAGCCAGCACAGCGCCGCGCACGGGTATCCTATTCGGATGGCCCGTATCACCGCGCCCGGGGACGCGTCCGGGCGTGCGGGCGTGTTCGTCATGGCCGGCGAGCATTGCGCGGAGACGGCCGGCATCTATGCCTGCGAAGGGTGGATCGAGGAGGTGCTGGCCCATCCGGACTGGATGGACGAGTATGTGTTCTACTTCGTGCCCATCGTCAACGTGGATGGCGTTTGCTACGGCGCAACCTACTACAACATGGGCGAAACGCCCGGACAGGGGCCCGGAACGAACCTCTCGAGGGACTGGGCCCAGCGTACGCAGCCCGAGACGCAAGCCCTCTGGCCCGTACTCGTGGCCGCCAAGCCGGCCTTCTTCGCCAGCCTTCACAACGGCCGCCACCGCCGCTCCATGGAGATGCATGGCGCGCCCGGGCCGGGCACAGATGAACTCCTGCGGCAATGGCGGCGGGAGGTTGGCCTCGGGATCGAGGGCTGCCGCGCCCACGCGGCCGACAAGACGTGTTGGGGCGTGCTTAACGCCGAGGGCGTCACGCCCCTGGCCTACACGATCGAAACACTGCTCCTCGTGAAACAGGAGGGCTGCGAGACGTTTCAGGAGAGCTACATGGAGACGGGACGCCAGTTGGCGCGGGGAACGATGAACGCCCTGGCCAACCTGAAGAACGGGCCGTCCGCCCTGCAGGAGGCCGAAGGAATGCCAAGCCAGTCGAGCCCATCCGAATCGCCCGTCGCGCTCCGCTTCGAGGGCGATGCCTTCACCGCGCAACTGCCCTGGTTCTACCACGGGCTGCCCTTCGATAAGGTGCAGCGCCACGATATCTTCAGCTTCGAGGTGAACGGGCTCGAAATCCCGCCGGGCGACTATACGGTAGCGTTGGCGCCCCGGTGCGAAGGGGATGCCTTGTCCGTGAGCTTGGACGGTATCGACTGGGCCGGAGTGCCTATTGAAGACGGGCGGGCTGAACTGCACGACGTGTCGATTCGGAACCGCATGCTGAGCTTCTACATCAAAGCGGGCGGCCTCGACGGGCGCGGGCCGCTGGAATCGGTATGGGTGTACGCGCCCGATGTACCGTTCTCGGATGCCCGCGAACGGGCCGCCGCGTTCGAGGCGTACCGGCGCGACATCCGGGCCGCCGATCGCGAGATCCTGGCGCCGGCCAACTGGGACGCCTTCTACGCCGTGCTCCAGCGGGACGGGTTCGGCAAGGCGCAGCTCCGCGCCATGTTCAACGATATCGTGGACTGGTGTAAGCGGCGGCAGGTGCTCGATCCGGACAACATCCATTACGGCGCCCTCTACTCCGAGGAAGACAAGTACGACTTCCGCGATGCCGCGGCCGCGGCCGTCTGCTTTACCTATGCCTGGCGCGACACGGGCGACGAGGACTACCGCCGCCGTGCGCAACTCGCCCGCGATTACTGTTTCAGGGGCCAGCATATGGACGATTCGGGCAACCGGGAACGCTATGGCGGGTTCTGCCAGATGGTGCATGGCGCATGGGGAAAGGGCATGCAGCGCCTCGACGAGGGCTTGGGCAACGCCACCGGCGTAGAGACGGGCGTCATCACGAATCTCGTGATCAAGACGTTTGAACTGGGCCTCGAACCGTCGGCGGCCGACCTTGAACGCGTTCGGGCCGCCGCGCAGTGGATGCTGAACAACGAGTGTTCGCCGGGCACGTTCCGGCATCATCAAGGCGCCTCCCACGACTGCCAGAACTCCAACGCGCTG
>JAFGTL010000420.1 GCA_016934125.1 Candidatus Hydrogenedentota bacterium | reverse complement strand
GGTCGCGATCTCTTGCTGCACCTCGGCCAGGCCGCCGGAGGCGTACAAGGCGCTGTACTCGGTGAACTCCTCGGTGAGGAGCGAGTCCACCTGCCGGGCCAGCATGGAGTCCAGTTCGCGATATAGAAGGAAGAAGGCGATCGACGTGCCGAACACAAACAGCGACGTGGACAGAAGCGTCAGCCGGAGCTTGACACTTCCCAGGAGCGGGCGACTAGGCCTTGATGACATATCCCACTCCGCGGACGGTGTGTATCAGAGGGCGGGGGAACCCCTTGTCGATCTTGTCGCGGAGCCGGCTGATCCGGGCCTCGACTACGTTCGTCTGCGGATCGAACGCGTATCCCCAGACGCTATCCATGATCATCGTTTTCGACACGACGCGCCCGGCGTTCCGCATCAGGTACTCGAGAAGGGCATACTCCTTGGGTTGGAGGACAAGGGTGCGCTCGGCCCGGATAACCTCCCGTGTGAGCAGATCCATCGACAGATCGCCGAGTTGGAGCTTGGTGGGTTCGCCCATGCCACTCGCCCGCCGCAGGAGGGCGTGGACGCGTGCCAGCAGTTCGGCAAAAGCGAAGGGCTTGACGAGGTAGTCGTCGCCGCCCGCCTGGAGGCCTTTGACGCGATCGTCCACGGAGCGTTTGGCGCTGAGAATGAGAACGGGCACCCGAACGTTCTGCCGCCTCAAATCCTCGATCAGCGTGAGTCCATCGACGCGGGGCAGCATGATGTCGACCACGGCGACGTCATACGACTCGGTGGACGCCAGATGGAACCCCCCGAGGCCGTCCTCGGCATGATCCACCGTGAAGCCGGCTTCGCTCAGTCCTTTGACGATGAACGAGGCGATCTTCCGATCGTCTTCGATCAGCAACGCCCTCATGCACTCTCCTGCGCTTTGTTCGCACTCCTGCGATCCGCGGGATCATTCTACCCTAGACAGCCCCATGCCCGCCTCCTGTCGAATTCGGGTGCCGACAGATCACGAGAGGGCCGTAGCAAGGAGGACGAAGACGCCTGTCAGGAAGAAGGCGACGATGCAGCACCAGTCGAAGAATGCCCGCGCGGTAGCGGCGAGCGTCGTGTGAGGACGGGTGGGACGGGCCGTAGGAAGGGCGACGGCGGCCCGCGGTGCTCGGATGTCTTGGGCCGGCGCAACCACATAGGGTGGAGTCATCACACGTCTCCTGTTGTTGGGGCGCTCGAGGGCCAAACCGCACCGGCTTGGGCGAGTAAGGCGGCTCCCGCCGCGTTCGTGACGAGGACGACACGACGGCTGCCCACCATCTCGTTGCGAATCACGGGGCAGTCGCGGATCTCCGGGTGAAGTAGCAGCATCCAGCGCCAGTCCCGTTCCTGGACGTACAGGTAGGCGGGATCCCCCGCCGCGAAGGTTGCGGCGAAGGCGCCGCTGGCCTCAGCGAGGAGCGGCCGGAGTTGCCGGAGGGCCTCTTGATCGATGCCGGCGCCCGCCATGGCCTCGTCGACGGCCGCCTGCAGGGCGTCGAGTTCGGCGTCCGTCAGCGCGTCCAGCGCGGATACCGGCACCTGCTCGACGGCGTTGGCGACGGCCTTGCGGATGGCCTTGACGAGGCCCGCATTGGCCAGAACCTCGGGGCTGCCATCGGCCACGGCCGATTCATCGGTGAGGACGGGCGTATGAAAGTGCTTCGAGTAGAAGATGTACTCCTCCCGCGAAAACGCCAGGGAATAGAGGTTGAAATCGGCGCCCGATTCCGCGATCGCGCGCACCGGCTCACAGAAATCGCGGGCCGATTTGAACCGATTCACGACAGGGAACGCGATGAGGGCGCCGGCCGTGGCGAGGAGGACGAAGTGGGCGGCCATGGCCTTGTGCAATGCCCCGGGCGCCGGCCGGAGTGCGCGATACGCCGCGTGGAGGGCGCACGCCGCCGCGCAGGCGACGAGGACGAGAAACGAGTTCGTCCAGGCATCGCGGTACTCGGTGAAGAGGAGGGCGAACGGGGCCGCGGCCAAGGCCAGCAACACGGCCGCCCAGGCGGCCGCCGTCCATCGGCGCCACCCGGCACGCGCGTTCGCTGCCAGATCGAGGATGCTGCGCGAGAAGAGGATGCTGAGCGCCGGGAACAGGGGGAGCAGGTAGATGGCGCGTTTGCCGGCACAGGCCGAGAAGAACAGGAACGCCGGAACCGTCCAACTCAGCAGGAGGCGCATCTCCGGCCCCTCCTTGCGGCGCTTCCACACCCACGGGATTGCCCAGGGCAGGAAGAGCGTCCAGGGCATCCAGTCAATGGGAAGCGTGCCGAGGTAATACCAGGGCCATTGGGCCTTGCTCACGCCGAGGAAAAACCGGCCGATGGTCTGGCGGAACAGGTTGGCGGCGACATCGCTCTGGAGCGCGGTTGCGGAGCCGGCCGAGGCGGCCATCCGCGCCGGGACGAGCCAGGCCGCGATAAGGAGGGCGACGGCCGCGATGCCCCAGAGCAGGTGCAGTCCACGCCGCTCCTCTTTCCGGCGCCAATAGAAGGCGAGCACCATGAGGGCCGGGAAGATGACGCCCACCGGGCCCTTGGCATACACGGCGGCGGCCATGGCCGCGTAGAACGCGACGAGCCACCCCGTCCGCCGTTCCTGGTGCCAGTGCCAGAAGGCCAGCAGGGCCACGGACAGGCATGCGGTGAGGATCATGTCGATCTGGGCCGTCCGCGCCTGCCACCAGAACCGCGTCGACGTCGTCAGGATCAGGGCGGCCCAGAAGGCCACGCGCCGGCCATACAACCGGGCGGCCAAGAGGTAGGTGCAGAGCAGCGTTACCAGCGCCGCCACCACCGAGGGCAGGCGGGCCGACAGGGCCGTGACGTCGCCGAAGGGCAGCGATGCCGCGGCAATGGCCCAGAACAGGAGCGGCGGCTTCTCCCGGTAGGGGAGCCCGTTGACGCGGGGAACGAGGTAGTCGCCGGAATCCATCATCTCGCGCGCGACTTCGGCGTAGCGCGGTTCATCGGCCGGCCACAGATCGTATCCCCAGAGATTCACGAGAAACACCACGGCGGCGAATCCTATGAGAACCGGCAGGTGCCCTGTCTTCTTCATCTCGGACATCGGCTTCCTCTGTCAGCGATGGCCCGGCGCATCGGGCTCCTGAGTTTCGTTTTCACGTCGCCCTGTGCGGGTTCTCGTCGCGCTTGCGCCCGGCATCGGACAGTATGGGCGTGCACGATTGCCGCAAGGTTACGGCGACATTACCAATCGGTTAGGCGCGGCCCGGCGCGCCCCAGGCTGTGCCGGACGGGAGGATGCGCTTGACTCCCCACCCTCCCGTGAATCAGAGTAGGGATCCCATGAATGAGAATCAATCCGGTAGAGGGCGCACCGAGGCGTGGATTGCCGTCGGGCTGGCGCTCGCCACGCTCGCCGTATTCTGGGGCGTGGGTGCGAACGGTTTCGTCAACTACGACGATCCTGTGTATGTGACGGAAAATGCGGACGTCCTCGGCGGGCTGAGCGGCGCGGCGATAGTAGCGGCGTTCACCAAGACGTACAACGCCGGCTGGAATCCCCTCGTGATGGTGTCGCATGCGGGGGCGGTGGAACTGTTCGGGTTGAACGCGCGGGGCCATCATTTTGTCGATCTCGCCCTGCACGTGGCCAATGTCCTTCTCCTGTTCTTCGTGTTGCGCGGGATGACGGGGGCCACGTGGCCGAGCGCGCTGGTTGCGGCCCTGTTCGCGATCCATCCATTGCACGTGCAGCCCGTGGCATGGGTATCGAGCCGGAAGGACACCCTCAGCACATTGTGGTGGTTTCTGGCCATGGGCGCCTACGGCTGGTATGCGGCCCGCCCGAACGCCCGGCGTTACGCAGCGCTCCTCGTCTGCGTGCTCCTCGGGCTTCTCACCAAACCCATGCTCGTGACGTTGCCTTGCGCGTTGTTCCTGCTCGACTACTGGCCGTTACGGCGTCTCCGTTTCCGCGAAGAAGGCGGCGAGCCGGTGGCGCGGCTCGTGCTGGAGAAGGTGCCGCTGTTCGCACTGGCCGCGGGCGTGAGTCTCGTGACGTACTTCGCGCAACGCGGCGGCGGCGCGGTGCGCGACTTGGCGGAATTTCCGTTGCGGGTGCGCGCGGGGAACGCGGCGATCAGCTATGTGGCCTATATCGTCCAGACGGCGTGGCCGGCCCGGCTGTCGGTGTACTACCCGCATCCCGGCGACGCGTTGTCCATGGGGCAGGCCGGCTTGGCGGCCCTTGCGGTGACGGGCGTGACGGTGGCGGCGGTGTGGGCGGGCCGGCGCCGCCCCTACCTGGCCACGGGCTGGCTGTGGTATCTGGGCACGCTCGTGCCGGTGATCGGGCTGATCCAGATCGGCAGTTTCGCCCGGGCGGATCGGTTCACCTACGTGCCCCACGTCGGCCTGTTCATCGTCGTGGCGTGGGGCCTGGCCGATCTCGTCCGCGGGCGCCCGCGGGCCGTGCGCGGTGTCGTGACAGCTCTTGTCCTGTTCGCCATAGTGGCACTGGGCCTGTGCAGCCGCGGCCACGTCGCGGTATGGCGCGATTCAGTGTCCCTGTTCGAGCATGCGGTTCGGGTGACGGAAGAGAATGCGGTAGCCCGCAATAACCTGGCGGTGGCGCTGATGCACCGCGGCCGGTTCGCGGATGCGGAGCCCCACCTCGCCGAGGCGCTCCGGCTCCGGCCCGAATACGTGGATGCCTACAACAACCTGGGCATCGCGTTGGCCAATCTTGGGCGGATGGACGACGCCATGGCCGCATACCGGCGCGCCCTGGCCCTGGATCCAGGCAACGTGGACGGGCACGTGAACTTGGGCAACGCGTTCGCCGGGCAGGGGGAGGACGAGGAGGCCGTGGCGGAGTACAGGAAGGCGCTCGATGCCGCGCCCGGCCATGTGGCCGCGAACTACAACCTCGGGCTGGCCCTGGCGCGGCAAGGCGACTGGGCCGGCAGCACAGCGTGCCTGGGGGCCGCCGTTCGCGCGCGCCCCGATCACGCCGACGCCCACTACTACCTGGGCGAGGCCCTCCTGGTGCAGGGCAGGCCCGAGGAAGCGGCCGCCCACCTTATGCAGGCGGCCGCCCTCCGGCCCGGCCACGCCGACACGCACTACAACCTTGGCGTGGCCCTGGCGCAATTGGGCGACTTTTCAGGCGCGGCACGCCACTTCGAGGAAACCCTCCGCATCGATCCCGCCTACGAACTGGCGCGGAAGAACCTCGATGCGCTCAAGGCCGGTGCGGGCCAGCCCTGAGCGGGCGGTTCAGGGGCGGAACTCGTCGTGGCGGAGGCCGATTTCTTCGAAGGGGATGCGCTTGAATCCGAGTTCATAGACGGGCGAATCGTCTTTGAGCTGGAAATTCAGGTGTTCCGCGTCGATGAAGCCGGGATCGCCTTCGGTGAAGTTGTCTTCGATGACGGCGAACTCTTCGCCCTCCTTTGAGAGGTTGAAGTGCTTGCCGCCGACGAACACGTTGCGCGCGATTACGTTGCCCTTCGGAACGGCCGGATCGTCGTCGAGCAGGGTGACAAGCTGAGGATACCGTTCGCTGTAGGGGGGCTGGGCGTGGTTGACGGCTTCGAGCTTCTTGTACATCTCCCAGCCGCCACCGGGGACGACGTATTTCTTCGCCCAACCCAGGCCGCGCGAATCGATGTGCACGCCCGGGTTGCACTCGACAAAGACGTTGTTCTCGACGATGTTGTCGCGTCCGCCGCCGATGAAGGCGGCCCGGCTGGCTTTGTAGAACACGTTGCCGAAGATGGTGGTGCCGCTGGCCGCGTCGTCGAGGTAGACGGCCATGGCGCCATGCGTGTACGGCCCGTGGATGTCGTGGAAGAAGTTGTAGCGGATGACGTTGCCGCGCGTTGTCCAGTCGCGGCCCATGTAGAAGGCGCCG
>JAFGTL010000419.1 GCA_016934125.1 Candidatus Hydrogenedentota bacterium | reverse complement strand
GGCCGGATTCGGCAGCACAAGCTGATAGGGCGACGCGCCTACCGCGTCGTCGGCCACCGCGTAGTTGCCCACCCAGGCCGTGCCCAGGGAACACTGGAGCGGCCGGCCGGCGGCGGCGCACGCCGACAGGTAGCCGGCCTCCTGATCGATATAGGGCCCTGCCACGGGAATGCCCGTCGGCAGTTCGAGCGAACGCGCTGCTTTCGCGCACAACGGCGCCGTTTCGTGCCCCTGCCGCAGAGGCGCTACGAACGACAGGGGCACACCCACCAAGTCGAACAGGGCCGGATCCAGGCGTTTCGTGGCGGCGTTGAACGAGCCGATCTGGATGGCGTTCCCGGCATCCTGGCGCCAGACGCCCGTCATCTTGAAGAAGAGGTATTCGCCCGCGCCGGCGTGGATCGTGTCATGCCGGAACAACTCGGGGCGTTCTTCCTTGAGCCACAGCAACCGGCCGAGCCCGGTGGGCGCGAAGTCGCGCAGGACGCGCTCGCGCCAGAATGCCGTGGGGATTCCTCCGGCGAGCCGGGAGGAATGCCCGCGCGTACGGCCGTCGTTCCACAGGATCATGGGCGTGGAGGCCTTGCCCGAGCGCCTGTCAGCGATGATCGAGCTGCCCCCCTGCGCGGCCAAGCCGATTCCGGCCACACGGCCCCAACGCGCGCCGAGGAGGCCGCGCAATTCAGCGGCCGCGCTCGAAAAGGCGCGATCCACCGCGCCGGGCCTCTGCTCGCGGCCGCCGTCGGGCGTCTTGTGAACGGCGAGCCGGCGGGCCGCCTGCCCGAGGGTGGCGCCGGAACGGGCATCGAAGGCGCACACCTTGAGCACCGTGGTTCCGAGATCGATTCCGAGCAGCATGTCCGTGGCCACGCTCACCCCCTCTTTCTGCCGATGTAATCGAAGCCCCGCGCGAAGTGGCCGTTCATGGTGCGCACCGTCTTCTCCTCGAAGAGTTCTTCCTGGAAAGCGGCCGTCAACGCGCGAATCCGCTGCGGGGCGTGATGGCGCACGACGACGCCTTCATCGAGGCGGAACACGCCGTAGGTGCCGAATTCGTCCTCGAACCGGGCGTAGCGGGCCCGGTTGCGCTCGTCATCGTTGAGCAGGAAGTCGGCGACATAGAGCAGCCCGCCCGGCCTCAACACGCGCGCGGCTTCCTCGACGAGGCGGGCCTGCGCGGCATCGTCCGGGATACACGTGAGCACGCCGATCACGAGAACGCCGTCGAATCGCGCGTCCTCGTACGGGATGTCGGAGCCGCGGTTCACTTTGAATTCGGCCGAGGGCAAATTGGCGCGGGCCGCGGCCACCATGCGTTCGGCCGAGTCGATTCCGCACAAGTCGGTGTAGCCTTCGCCGGCGATGGCGCAAAGCGCCCGGCCGTAGCCGCATCCAACGTCGAGGATCCGGGCATCGGTATCGAGCCGCTCCTTCACAAGCGCGACGGGCACCGCCAACGAGAACTCCTTGCTCCCGGCGACGCGATTCCAGTAGTCGGTTTGCTCTGGGGCACCCATTCCAGGCCTACTCCGCACCGGCGCTCCGTTCGTATTCGCTCCACAGCCGCTTGATTCCCGCCTCGCTGGCATCGCCCGCATGGACGGCCACGCGGTAGCGGAGCACCACCTGTTCGCCCTTGGGCAAGTCGATGCCGTCGCCGTCAGGCCAGTACATGGGCGTAGGAGAGAAGAACCCGTAGTCCCGCGTGAACCAGGGCGCCGGATACCAGCGGTTGCCGGGATGCTGGAGAATGGCGAGGCCCTCCGTCAGGCCGTCCCGGGTGCCCGCGTAATCGCACCACGGCGACGCCACGCCCCACGTCCCCTTCTCGCCCGACTTGCCTTCCGCGTTGATCAGCGTGCCGCCGGACTTCACGCTCAACTCGGGCATCACCCGCGCGGAAAAGAGGGAGTGGTTCGTCTTTTCGATGCGCACATCCACCAGGGGTTCGAGGGCGATCTCGAAATCGATGAGCCGGAGCACGTCGGATGGCGCGGACACCGTAACGGTGCGGCGATCGCGCAGGACGGGCTCGTTTCCGGGCTGTTGCCAGAGGCATTCGTCTGTGAACACCACACGATCGCCGGAATCCTCGACAAGAGCCGGCCCCTGGGACACGATCTGGCCGCGTTCATTGGCTTCCTGCCAGTAGTTGCCGCCATTCACCCGATCGCAGCCGAAGAACAGGGAATGATGGTGCGGATAGGGTTCGGAGGTCTCGGTGGTGACGCTCTTGCCGGAGACAGGCCCGTTCACCGGCCAGAAATACGGGTATTTCTGCGTTGCCGCGAAGGTGTAGCAGGTGAAGGGCTTGCCGTCTACGTCGATGGCGACATGCGTGTCTTCGATGCGCGCCGCGACACGCGGCCGCGCGGCCTGTGCGTCGAGCCATGCTTCCTTGTCGTCGGCCGCGCCCGAGATCGCGGCCATCGCCGCGGCCAGGGCCCACGCGGCCGCGAGGTGTGTGATGCGGATTCGTGTTGCCATGGGTGTCTCTCCGGGTTTCAGTTGCACCACTGAACGATACGGTTCCGGGGACGGTTCATCAAGTCTGTGCGTAGGCGACGCGCTTGGCCGTCTTGTCGAGCCACCGGCGCACCCGCGCCGGAACACCGGCGTCCGTGGCCACGTGATCGATGTCGGCCCATGATGCAAACTGAACGAAGGCTGTCCGCTCGAACTTCGTGCTGTCCGCCGCCAATACCACGGCCCCAGCGCCGGCGATCATGGCCTGCGATACCCGCGCAACCGCCACGTCCGTCGTGAAGGCCCCGTCCAGGTTGATGCCGTCGGCACCGAGGATGGCGAGATCCACCCGGAACCGGCGCAGGTTCTCTTCTGTCAACCAGCCGGACAGATCCGGATTGCCGCTCCGGACGGTGCCGCCGAGTAGCACGAGTTCGATGCCATCCTGGGCGTAGAGGGCCGATGCGATCACCAGCGACGACGTGAGCACGGTGAGCTCACGCATGCCGGCCACGGCGCGCGCCACTTCGAGCGTGGTGGTGCCGGTGTCCAGCGAGATGGCCATGCCGGGCCGGATCAGCCCGGCTACGCAGGCGGCGATGGCACGCTTCTCGGCGGCCCGCTCTCTGCCCTTCTCCTTGAACGCAAACTCGACGACGCCGGCCCGGGACAGCACCGCCCCGCCGTGCGTGCGCTGGAGCCGGCCCTCGCGCTGCAACTCGGCGAGATCGCGCCGTATCGTCATCTCGGCCACGCCGAACCGCGCCGCCAAGTCGCGGACGGAAGCTTCGCCTCGTTCGGCGAGCGCCTCGACGATCTGAGCGTGACGCGGATTCATATCAGCGGCGCAGCTTTCGCTTGAGGCGGGCACGCTCCTTCTTCACCCGTTCAAGGAAGCCGGCCCGCCCGGTGGCCTGCTCGTCCATGGCCTCGAGCACGCTGTTCAGCACGCGGGCACCGTCGCTGCGCGGATAGGCGTCGGCCAGCCGCCGCGCCTGGCGCATGGTGCGCCGCATATCCGGATACACCTTGATGAGGGCATCCGCCAGTTCGACAACACGGGCGCGATCCACTACCTCGTCGAACACCTGGATCCAGTCCGCATAGGCGCGGTAGACGGTCAGTTGCCGGAGCAACCCCTTCATGATCGTGTTGAATCGGCCGGTGAGGCGTTTGTCCGCGGTGCGGGGGAAGCATCCCTTCTTCACGTCGTAGCGGGGCTGGGCGAACTCGTCGTTCCGCCACGCGTCGCGCTCGGCCTTGTTGCGAAAATCGGGCACGTCGTAGGGCTGCCCGTTCTCCTGCGATGAGCGGTAGGCGAGGATGCCGGGGATAGTCACGTCGGCGGCGCTGTGAATGTCCCACGGGGCGGGCTCGCCGAACAGGATCTGCCGCGCGAAGTAGTAGAGCACCCAGAAGTCGCCGCCGCCGTGGCCCATCTTCTCGGCCAAGGGCGTCATCTCGCCCCAGTCAGCCGTGACTTCGAGCTTCGGGGCGCCCCCGCCACCGCCCAGGCGCAAGAACAGCCCGTGTCCGATCTCGGCGCTCCCTTTCGTGCCCCAATACCGGAACTGGTGGACGTCATTCGTCGTGCCGCCCATCAGGTTCCGCACCACGGCGCCGTTGTCCATGGTGATCAACGACGGGGCGATGGTGCCCATGCCCATCGTGCGGCCCGGCGGATATCCGGGAATGCTCTGGGTTCCGGGCAGCGAAACCACCCGAACCGGGCGCGTGCCGGACGCAACCATGATGGGGCCGAGCGAGTGCGTGCAGTAATAGTGGAAGTTGAGCCAACTCCGCCAGTTGTGGAGCGCGTAGCCGGGCTCGATGGGGACGCCGTCGATGTGCGTGTAGGCCAGGGAGCGGATCTCGTGGACATACTCGCCTTCCGCGTACATCAAGTCGCCGAACAGGCCCTCTTTCCACCGGCGCGCCACGTACATCTGTGCCGCGGAGAAGGGGTAGTTCTCGGCGAGGTTGTAGACGAGCCGGCTCTTCTCGGCCGCCTCGACGAGCCGCACGCCCTCCGCCATGGTGTGGAATGCCGTGACTTCCGACAACACGTGCTTGCCCGCTTCGAGACACGCCACCGCGTCGTCGGCGTGGGCCGGGCAGAACGTGGCCAGCAGCACGGCGTCGAAATCCGCCGAGAGAAACGCGTCGGCGTCATCCGTGGCGAAGGCGCCGGGATTGGCCTCCAGAAACCGCTCGCGCATGTGGGCGTTGTAGTCGCACCCGGCGACGACGTCGAAATTGAGCGCTTGGCAGGCGCGGTAGAAACTCATGCCACGCCCGAGGCCCCAGATCCCCAGCCTGATGCGTTTGTCCGCGTTGAACACGGAATCCGACTTCCTGGCCATGTGTCCTCCTCCGGGCGTCCCGCCACGCCGCTCAGATGCCCTTCAGCACCTCCGCCATCCGATCGATCACCATGTCCACCACTTCGAATCCCGCGATCACCGGGAGCTTCGTCAGTGCGCTCGGCGGGCAGCCCGCCTTGTATGTCTGCACGCTGATGTCGAGTCCGCGCTCGTTCAGCCCGCGGGCAAAGGCCTTGGCCGGGCCGAGATCGTGGAAGAAAACGCCGGCCAGATGCCGGCGCCCCTCGACGGCGCCGATGAGGCCCGGATGGGCCGCGGCCAGTTCGTTCAACCGCTCCTCGTAGTACGCGCCCACCTCGCGGGTGACCGCCGCATTCGCCTCCACCCACCGCATCGTAACCAGGTAGGCGAGCGAGGCGAGTTCCTCCTGTCCGTTCGTCACGAGCGCCCCGAACTGCGGCAGGTTGTCCATGGCCGGGCTGAAGAGGATCCGCGAGGCCGCGTACTCCCCGCCCGGGAATCCCTTGCCCAACACCACGAACGACGGTTTCAGCCCGTATTCGCGGAACAGGTAGACATCCGGACTCCACACGCAACTCTGGATCTCGTCGACGACGGTGGGCACGTCGTGGGCCTTGCATAAGGCATATGCCCGCCGCAGGAACGCCTCCTTCAGCCGTACGCCGGCATAGTTCATCAAGACGATCTCGTGGAAAAAGCCGGCGATCTTGTACGGAGCCTGTTCGTACTCCGCGAACACGGCTTCGAGTTCGGCCAGGTTGTTCGGCCGCACACTCCGAACGGCCAGCGCGCCCTGTTTCTCGAGGGCCGCCAGGAAGCCGGGCCACATGCCCCGCATCGCCTGGGTGAGCATCGTCGTGCCGTGGTAGTTGGCGCCGAGCCCGCCGTCTTCGTCCCCGATCACCACCAGCACCGGAATGCGGCCCGCATAGGCGGGCGTCGCGCTCCCCGGCTGGGGCGCATAGAACCGCGCCAGGATCATTTTCAGCGCCGCCTCGGCCGCGAGGCTGCCCGTTTCGAGGTTGAGCACGCGGTTCAG
>JAFGTL010000418.1 GCA_016934125.1 Candidatus Hydrogenedentota bacterium | reverse complement strand
TGCGACATCGACAAGCGAGGAGTCCAAGGCTTCGATGTGCTCAGGTATTGGTTCGTAGTGCTTCACGCTTGAGAGTCCCGGCTCCTTTGTGTCTTTGTGCCTTTGTGGTTGTTCTTTCTCTTCTGGCCCGCTAAGGCACGAAGGGATCAATCATCGTGTTGAATTCGGCCTCTAACTTGGCCTGAAACCCGTCCTGAATCTCATAGACGTCCGTGAACTCGACGAAGGCCCAGCGTCCGTACTGGCGCAAGTTATTCACGCCGGGCACCCAGTAGGTCTCGATGGTGGCCTTCTTCTCTTTGGCGTCCTCGCGCCGGTAGCCTTTGATCTCGACGATCAGGTTGAGGGGATCTTCTCGGCCGTCGTCGACGAGGACGATGAAGTCGGGGATGTATCGCCGGGTATCTGAACCGTAGCGATAGGGCACTTCGAGGCCGAGATTGTAGTTTTTGACGTAGGCGCGTACGCGGGGATGGGCCTCGGCCACGCGGCAGAACTCGGCCTCCCAGTCACTGTCGAGCACAATCCAGTTGATGTGGCACCGGCGCGGGTCGGTCGCCCATCGGGACTTCTTGGAGGTGTTGAAATTGACGTACTTCGTCGAGCCGGTAGGGTTATACGGATCGAGCACGGCCTTGATGGGTGTCGTGTCGGCCAGTTTCCGGGTGATGGCGGCCGTGATGCGTTCGCAGGCCATGTCGGCCAGTTCCTGATACAGGAGTTGGGCCGGATAGGTGTTCCCTTTGCAGATCAGGCAGGTATCGAGCCACTGCCTGGCAATCCGTTTGAGTTGGCCGAACAGGTGCAGGCGGGGTTCTTGGCCGGGATCGCGCCACTTCGTGTAGAGCAGGCGTTGCGTGATGTGGTAGAGCAAGGTGGAGGTGCGCAGATCGCCGAGGTGTTCGAGATTCAGATCGACGCCTTCGCCGATGATGCCTTGATTCTTCGTAATCGAGGGGCCTACGAGTTCGGGCGTCAGTTCGAGAACCGAATCGTCGTTGAACTCGGCCGAGAGGCGTTCCTCGGGCAATTCGACGCGGTATCCCTGCACGCGGGGGAAGCGGATCTCGAGGGCGTCGCGCTCGGGCCGCATGGCCCTCACCTGTACGGTTTCCTGCGGCGGGATGGGGGGCGCGATGACGGGTTTGGCGGTGAAATCGAAGGGGATCCCGAGCACGTCGGCATATTCGACGTTGAACAGGCCGTCATCATTGAGTTCATAGGACTGGCGACGGAGGGCGCGGCCAACGACCTGCTCGCAGAGTAGTTGTGTGCCGAACCTTTTAACACCGAGCACATGGGTGACGGTGTTGGCGTCCCAGCCCTCGGTGAGCATCGAGACGGACACCACGCAACGGATCGACTCGCCGAGCCGGCCTTCTTTGCCGACGGTGTTCATCACCTCGCGAAGCAGATCCTGATCGGTGATGTTCTCTGCTTGGCGGCGATCCCCTGTGCGTTCCGTGATCTCGCGCCGGAACCGGTCAATCTCGTCGGATGCCATCTCGCGGAAGTTCTTGTCCAGGGCATCGCCCGACTCGAGTTGTTCGCTGTCGATCAAGAGCGTGCGGGGCCGGGCCAGTTGATTCCCGAGTTCGTCGAAGTTGCGGAATAGCTCGAGGCGCCCGTTTTCGAGGGTAGTCGAGCCATCTTCGTTCTCCCGGCGGAACCCCGAAACATAGTCGTAGACGAGCTTCGAGGCGGAGGTGTTGTTGCAGATGATGATGAAGCAGGGCGGGACCTTGACGCCCGCCTCGGCCCAGAGCGCGTAGGTCTTCTCATAGTGCCCGTAGAGGGCTTCCAGGGCGGTCTTGAGTCGCGTCGGCAAGGCCAACGGATCGAGATTCTTGGCCTTGCCTCGCCCCTTCTTCGGCATGTCTTTGCGGATGTGCTCCCACAGGGCCCGGTAGACGGGCATTTCCTGGCCGGGGATGTTGTCCGCGACGGGCACGCGCGGCAGTTTCACGATTCCGCATTCGATGGCGTCCATCAAGGAGAAGTCGCTCATCGTCCACGGAAACAGGGTGCCTTCCGCGTAGCCGGAGCCACGCAGGAAGAAGGGGGTGGCTGAAAGGTCGAAGACACGAGAGATGCCGATTCTGCGGTTGGCCGCTTCGAGGCCGGATATCCAGAGTCGAGCGGCTTCGCGGTTCCTCTCCGCTTCCTTCCTGTCGTCGCCTTTGAGTTCGCCCTCGTCGTCCTCGCCAGGCTTCTCGCGGTAGCAGTGATGGCCTTCGTCGTTGAGGGCGATGATTCCCTTCATGCCCATGAGGCCGGGCATCACCCGTTGGAGCATCTGCCCGTCGGTTTCGAGGGTTTTCAGCTTTTCACCGCGCCAGCCCTCGAGCGCACCCCGCGTCCCTTTCGAGACGTCTATGCGTTCTCGCTGTTTGAAGGCGTGGAAGTTGGTGATGACAATCTTGGCGCGCTTGATGTCCTCCAGCATGCTTTCGGGGACAAGTTCTCGGCTCCGGTAGTAGCTGTCGGGGTCATTTGGCTGGAGCACGCGCAGGCGATCTCGAATGGTGATGCCGGGCGTCACCACGAGGAACCCGCGCGTGAACCGGGAGCTGTTCGGGCGCCGTACGGCGTTGATGGTCTGCCAGGCGATGAGCATAGCCATCACCGTCGTCTTCCCGGCGCCGGTGGCGAGTTTGAGGGCGAGTCGAGCCAAGTCGGGGCTGGATGCCGCATTGGCCCGCTCAAGGTAGTCGAGCCAGTTTTTTGCCGCTTTGCCGCCCTGCGGCGCCACCTCTGTAAGCCAGATGGCCGTCTCGACCGCTTCAACCTGGCAAAAGAACGGCCGGTAGCCGGAGAACCGGTGGTGTCGCCAATGCTCGAGGAGCCGCGCGGTCTCGGGCGTCACCCGCCATTGGCTCGGTTCCGGAATGGCGCGCCATTCGTCAATAAGCGTCCGGATGCCGTTGATTACCGATGTCGGATCGTAGCTTTGTTCTCTGGTGGAGAGGCCCTTGCCCTCATCAAGCACGAGCTCTGTCTGGGCGTCGGCCTGTTTTCTCTTCTTCGGCTTTGGGATGGGCGTGATGAAATCTGCCGTACGGCGGGATCCTATGATGCGCTGTGTCGGTTGGCCGCTGTCATCCAGTTCCCAATGCCTGGAGGGATACTGATAGGGGGAGTTGAGAATGGGCCTATCGAAGAACTGCTCGTTCATGTGTCGATCCCGCTGATCACGTTTCGCTGAAGCCGGGAATCCTCCTTCAGGAACGGTCCCCCGTCTTGGAGAGACTGCTGCATCGCCCCACCGGCTCGGGCCTTCACCCCTGTCGAAGGCCGTGGTCGATTATAGCATCAGATGTGGGCCTTGCGGGATCAAGAGCGGTTGTCTTCTCGAGAAGCGTGCCCGTGCCTGTCCTGCGTGCCAGGTTGGGGTGATGCCGGGCGGGGTTCGTTGGTGTTGGGCCGGGGGCTGGTTGACGAATCTTTCACAATATTGTAAAATCTTCGAAAATCGGAGCCGCCTGTGTCCCAAACCACGCACGAGAAGAAGCGCGCATTCGTCGAGGATCTCGGCCTGTTCCTCGAGAGCATGGGGCTGCCCCCGACGGCGGGCCGGATCTGGGGGTGGCTGCTCGTATGCCATCCCCCGCATCAAAGCGCGGCGGAACTGGCCGAGGCGGTGGGCGCGAGCCTGGGCGCCATCAGCACGATGACGCGCCTGCTCATCCAGTTGGGCATCATCGAGCGGATCGGGCTGCCGGGGGAGCGGAGCCGGTACTATCGCGTTACGTCCGAAGGATTTGCAGAGCTTCTGAAGGCGAAACTGAAGCTGACGACGGAGATCCGGAGGATCACGGAACGCGGCCTCGAGTTGCTTGGGGATCAACCTCCCGAGGTCCGGAAACGTTTGCAGGAATACCGCGACTTCTACGTCTTCTTTGAAGAAGAGTTCCCGGCGCTCATCGAGCGCTGGGAGCAGAGCAGAGAGAGGAAACACGCATGATGTTCAGGATACGAGCGAACCGGCCCGGGGCGGTGGCCTGCCTGGCGCTGTTCCTGTTGGCCGTGTGCACGGCCCATGCCGCCGAGGAATCCGGCGCCGACGCAGCGGAACCGGCCCCGGCCGATAGCGCGGCCGCCCCTGACGCCGCGGCGATGGGCGCGGCCCTGTCCGCCGAAGACTTGGCCGGGCTGCCCCCGGAGTTTCTGAAGGACGGCGTGCTCGACATCGACGCGGTGGTGAAGCATTTCGAGGATCTCTACCGCTCGACGAGCAGCATCTCGCGGGCCACGCTGACGGTAACGAAACCGCGCCAGACGCGTACGCTCACCATGAAGGCCTGGACGAAGGGCGAAGACAAGGCCCTCATCGTGATCGAGGCGCCGGCCCGTGAGAAGGGCACGGCCACCCTCAAGGTGGATGACAACCTGTGGAACTATCTCCCGCGCATCAAGCGGACGATCCGGATCCCGCCGTCCATGATGCTCGCGTCGTGGATGGGGAGCGATTTCACCAACGACGATCTCGTGAAGGAGTCCTCGTATCGCGAGGATTACACGTACCACCTGGTGGGGCCGTCGGAGTCGCCCGAGGGCTGGTTGATCCAGTTCGATGCGAAGCCCGACGTGGTGGGCCTGTGGGAACGGTTCGAACTGGTGATCTCGCGGGACGGC
>JAFGTL010000417.1 GCA_016934125.1 Candidatus Hydrogenedentota bacterium | reverse complement strand
TCCCTGCGCTGTACCTCCTTATCCAACCGCGCCGAGGAGTTCTGGGAACAACGCGCCGCCTAAAACCCACTTCTATGACGCAGGCCCGAGCGGGGCATGCTGAGCGGAGCCCAGCCCAGTCACGGCCCGGCCTGACAGCCCCCGGGCCGGCTCAGATCCGATGGCCCACGGCTGCTTCCTCTTCGCGAAGCTGGCCGCCACGCGACAAGGCGCCGACGGGGCGTGTCGCCCGGCAGGGAGTCAGCGGACGGGCTGGCCGGGAGTCCAAGCCGATGTGGCTGGGGGTGCCGGCGGAGGCGGGCCGGATGCCTTGTCCTCCAGGGCAAACCGGATGCTTGCGGCGATCATTGTGACGCCCATGTAGTAGAGCGGAAGACCGACGTAATGGTTGAGCTTGCCGCCCAAGCCGACATAGTGACGCGCGACGGTAATGTCGGACAGGAAAAACGCGATCGCCCCGAGCGGGATGAGGAGCGGGCCGCCCGCGCCTCGGGTGCCGATCGCCGCAGCCACCATCGCCGTGATGGTTGCGAGATAGGCAAGGATCGGGAGGCGCATCCCGGCCGGCACCAAGGGGAGCAGCCACACGACGAGGGCCACGTCCACCGGCACCGTCGCAGCCAGGCCCACGAGCGTCCAAGTCCGGTTGGTGCCGCGCAACCAGAACGCCGCGATCAGAACGAGGTGGGCTGTCAGGAAGAGGCCAAGCCCCGACGGAAAGGCCAGGGGGCCTCGCAGGGAGAGCGCCAGATCGCCCCCCTGGCAGAGCACCGTTGCCACGAGAACGGCGCGGCCGTAGTCGGTCTCGAATGCGCCCGCCGCAACGGCAAGTGCGACGAACCCGCCTGAGGCGATCATCTTGTGCGTCCGCCAGGCAGAGAACACGCCGATGGGGCTTGCAAAACCGGCCAGCATGCCCACCAGGCCGTACACGGTGCAGGCGATGGCGGCGATCATGAAGATGGTGCGTATCGTGGACGTTCGCTCTTCGGCAGTCATGGTCAGGCTGGCAGTTGGGAGGCCACGCTGAGCGCGAGCATCGTGACGGCTCCATAATACAAAGGAAGCCCGAGGATGTCGTTCGAGTAGCCCGGCGACACGAAAGACTGGCGCGCGACGAAGAGGTCCGAGACGTAGAACGTGACGGCGCCCACCGGGATCCAGAGCGGCCCGCCCGCGCCTCTGACGCCGAGGGCCAGAATCACCATCACGGAGATCACGGCCATATACGCCAGCACCGCGATGCGCATCTTGTCGGGGAGCTTCGAATACAGCCAGCGAAGGACGACCGCGGCCACCAGCACGGCCGCCACAGCCGCGCCCGCGCACCAGGCCGCGTTCAGCCCGTGCACCCAGAACGCCCCGAACAACGCGAGATGGGCCAGGAGAAACGCGACAAGTCCTATCAAGAACGGGACTTCTCCCGTCAACGTCAGCAGATAGTCGCCTATCCAGCACAAGCCAAGGGCCACCAGCACAATGCGGCCGTAGGTGGACTCGAGGCATCCCGAGCCGATGCCGACCGCCACGAACCCCGTAGACGCCACCATTTTGCCGAGAAGCTTGCCGGGGACGCGGAGGTACGCGACAAGCAGGGCGCACGCCAACCCCAACGCGACGGCGATCAGGCCGGTGACTTGAACCGGTAACAACATCTTCTCATACTCCTTGCAGGATGGCTCTGCTCCACGTGGAGGGCTGACGCCGCCCTTGCGGGCGTCTGTGCAGAGCGGGCCCGCCAGCGCGCATACGGCTACGGCGTTCCCGCGGGCTCACTCTTCCGGCCTCGGGCCGCCGGGGGAGAATACCTGAACTCCCCGCTCTGACGCAAAGCGGGATGCGTACCAGGGCTCGAACGATGCGGGATGACGACGCCTCTGCCCGCAGGCAGAAGGGAGACAGGTGATGGACAGTCAGGCAGCATATCCGGGCTGCTGGGGGGTGGCCGTGGCCTTGGCGTGTGTCTGCTGCGCTGCCTACGGCCAGACGGCCCAGAAAGGCGCCGACGTGAGCCGCAGAACCAAGGAGAAACTCCGGGTCGACTACATCGGCTATCGCGCAGCCCGGTATGAGACGGAGGCCGTGGTCGAACCCCAGAACGGGCGGCCGAACCGGGGCGGATTCATCCGCGTCTATCTGACGAACACGTCCGGCAAGGATCTCCAGCTCGCCTACTACCGATGCAACGGCAAGGACGTGTCGCACTGGCTTCTGAACGGGTATTTCGCATGGGATCGCCTGTACAACCAACACTTGAATCCGGGCCAGACCACCGTACTCGAGATCAATGCGGTCACAGGGGATTTCGGCGCGGGGCAGCCCTTCTCGTTTGCCTACATTGATCGCTCCTGGCTCCCCGCGTGCTTCCGGGAAGCCATCCTGGCCGAGGACCCCGTTCAGATCAGCCTCGTACGTATGCTGCCCGGGTTACGCGAACTCGAAGTCCACGTTCGGCACACGGGCGGTCGCCGCGTCGTGCTCGGCGCCGTCCAGGTGCTCGGCCGGAACACGGAACACCTCGTCTGGGCCGGCGCAACGCACTCCGTGGCGCTGAAGGGGCCCTCGTACGCTATCGCGCGCATCCGGCTCGACCACCCCCTCGCCGCGGCCGATCTGGCCGTTCTGCGGCTGTCTGTTGAGGAGGACGGCGACGTCCGGCAGATCTACGCGCACCGGCGGGCCTTCGAAGACTGGTTTCCCATCGGGTGTTGGAGTGCGGAACCGGACACCTATGGCCCGCTGCGGCGTCATCACATTGAGTTGGTGGTCCGGGGCGGCCGCGCGGACCACGAGTTCTACTCGGACATCGCGCCGAAGTACGGCTTCCGAACCATGTGCCCGACTGGGGCCTTCGACGGCCTCGACACCATCAGAAGCCTCGCCGACCACCCCGCAGTGGCCTGCTGGATGCTGGCCGACGAGCCGGATTGGTCGACGCCGCCCGTTGTCATGATGCATTCGGACGCCTTTGCCCGCCGCAACAACCGGACAAAACCGACGTTCATCACCCTGTGCCGCAACGTGAAGTTCTTCGAATACGGCCCGATTGCCGACATCCCGTGCATGGACCATTACTGCGTGACCGCGCCAACGAGCAGCAAATGGCCGGAACCTTACGGCACCCGGCTTGAAGAGACGGCGTACTACACCCGAGACCTCAAGACGGCCTGCGAGCCGAAACCCATCTGGGTGTGGAGCCAGGCCATCGCCTCATGGGACGAGCGTCCTCGAC
>JAFGTL010000416.1 GCA_016934125.1 Candidatus Hydrogenedentota bacterium | reverse complement strand
TCCCTGCGCTGTACCTCCTTATCCAACCGCGCCGAGGAGTTCTGGGAACAACGCGCCGCCTAAAACCCACTTTTATGACGCAGGCCCTCGCGGACGGGCGATACGCAAAGCCTAGAGGTCATGCGCACTTCCGTCGGGGATATCAGTTGACATCGGGCCGGCGGGCGGCCCTGGCATCCGCAGAATGCCGCGGGCCACGCCGGGCCGTTCAGAGCTTGATGAGGGCCATGTTGCGGCCGGAGCCGTCGCCCGCGCGGTAGGAGAAGAACCGCCGATCGGCAATGGTGCAGACGCCGGCCAAGGCGATGTGGCGGCGGTGCACGCCGGCGCGGGAAAGCTGAAGCGCGTTGGCCTCCCAGAGGTCGAGCAGCCGGCCGCGGGCCGGCAGGCGGGCCTCGCGCCACTGGCGGGCCATCTCGGGGGACACTTCGTAGGCGTCGGGCCCGGCGGAGGGGCCGATCAGGGCGTGGAGATCGGCGGGGCGGACGCCGAACCGGGTGCGGAGCACGTCGACGGCGTGGCCGGCGATGTTGGCGAGGGTGCCGCGGCGCCCGGCATGGACAAGGGCGGCGGCCTTGCGAATGGGGTCGTAGAGGAACACGGGGACACAGTCGGCCACGAAGACGGCCAGGGCGAGGCCGGGCGTGTCGGTGACGAGGCCGTCGGTATCGGGGACGCCGAGGTCCCAGGCGCGGGCGCCGCGGCCGCGGTCGGCGTCGCAGACGGGGGCGATGGCGGTTCCGTGCACCTGTTGGGCGCACACCAGGTTGTCGAGGGTCGTGCCGAGGGCTTGGCAGAACCGGCGCCGGTTGTCGAGGGAGTCCGCAAGGGAGTCGGGATTGCGGAGGCCGCAGTCTCCGTCGTCCTTACCGGAGAAGGCGGCGACGGGGAGGCCGAGCCCCTCGAACTCGGGGAAGCGCATCATAGGATGTACTTGCCCAAGTCTCGATCTTCGATGATGCCGGCGAGGCGGGCTTCCACCTGCTCGCCGTCGATGGTGACGGAACGCTCGCCGGAGTCGGGGGCGTTGAAGGAGAGGTCTTCGAGCAGGTACTCCATGATGGTATGCAGCCGGCGGGCGCCGATGTTCTCGGATTCATCATTGACCTGCTGGCAGATCCGGGCGATGGCGGTGACGGCGTCGTCGGTGAGTTCGAGGGTGGTGCCTTCGGTCTTGAGCATGGCCTGATACTGCTTGATGAGGGAGTTCTGGGGCTCGCGGAGGATGCGGACGAAGTCGCCGGCATCGAGGCGGTCGAGTTCGACGCGGATGGGGAACCGGCCTTGGAGTTCGGGAATGAGGTCGGACACGTGGGTCATGTGGAACGCGCCGGCGGCAATGAAGAGGATGTGGTCGGTTCGGACGGTGCCGTACTTGGTGGTGACGGTGCATCCTTCGACGATGGGGAGGATATCGCGCTGGACGCCTTCGCGGGAGACGTCGGGCCCGGTGCCGTGGCCGCCGCGGCCGGCGATCTTGTCGATCTCGTCGAGGAAGACAATGCCGTTGTTCTCGGTGCGTTCGATGGCGCGGCGGACGGCAAGGTCCATGTCGATGAGGTTCTGGACTTCTTCATCCTGGAGGATGGCGCGGGCGTCGGCGACGGTGGCCTTGCGGCGCTTGGTGCGCTGGGGCATGAAGCGGCCGAGCAGTTCCTGCATGTTGATGCCCATTTCTTCGATGCCGGCGTTGGAGAAGACTTGCATCATGGGCGTGTTGGGCGAGTCGGCGACCTCGATCTCGATCTCCCGATCGTCGAGGGCGCCCTCGCGGAGTTTCTTGAGGAGGATCTCGCGGGTGCGCTGTTCGCCAACGTCCTGCGAGGGAGCCGGGGCGGCGCGTTCGTCGCCGGCGGCGGGATCGCCGGGGCGGTAGACGCGCTCGGCCTTAAGGGGCTGAGGGGGAAGGAGGAGGTCGAGGA
The DNA here is from genome assembly GCA_016934125.1 of Candidatus Hydrogenedentota bacterium. GTDB lineage: Bacteria > Hydrogenedentota > Hydrogenedentia > Hydrogenedentales > SLHB01 > JAFGTL01. The sequence continues at coordinate 938 of JAFGTL010000416.1, read as the reverse complement.
GGCGTTTCTCGGCGAGTTCGTGGGCTTTGGCCTCGACGTCTTTGGCCATCTCGCCGCGGACGAGGTGGAGGGCGACCTCGGTGAGTTCGCGGATCATGGACTCGCAGTCGCGGCCGACGTAGCCGACTTCGGTGAACTTGGACGCCTCGACTTTAACGAATGGGGCCTCGGCCAGGCGGGAGAGGCGGCGGGCGATCTCGGTTTTGCCGACGCCGGTGGGCCCGATCATGATGATGTTCTTGGGGGCGACCTCATCGCGGAGGTCTTCGGGGAGTTGTTGCCTGCGCCACCGGTTGCGCAGGGCGATGGCGACCTTCCGTTTGGCGTCGTCCTGGCCGATGATGTACTTGTCGAGTTCCTGAACGATCTCGCGCGGCGTGAGCATGCTCATGTATGTCTCCCGATTCCCATACCGTGCGCTTGCGGCGGCAAGGCGGGCGGGGATGCTATCCCATTTTCGTGACGCGCCGCTGGTGGCGTTCCGCGCCGCTGAATTCCGTGTCCAACCAGATATCAATGAGTTCGAGGCATTGGGCCAGAGTGAGGATGCGCCGGCCGAGGCAGATCACGTTGGCGTCGTTGTGTTCGCGGGCCAACCGGGCCATGTCGGGCGTGGCGCAGGCGGCGGCCCGGATGCCGCTGAACCGGTTGGCGGCAATGCTCATGCCGATGCCCGTGCCGCAGAGCAGGACGCCGCGTTCGGCGTCGCCGTCGAGAATGGTGCGGCACACGCGGCCGGCGAAATCGGGGTAGTCGACGGGCTCGGGCCCGTGCGGGCCGCAATCGATGACGCGGTGGCCGCGTTCCTCGAGGTGCCTGATGATTTCCGGCTTGAAGAGTGGCGGCCCTTCATATCCGGCGTGGTCCGTGCCGACGGCGATTTGCATGACGTTCTCCCGATCTCGACGTGGTTGACGCGGGGCATTGTATTGGTTCGG
>JAFGTL010000415.1 GCA_016934125.1 Candidatus Hydrogenedentota bacterium | reverse complement strand
CGCTGGTGGACGTCTACCCGACGCTGATGGACATGGCGGGCCTCCCCCACCCCGGCGGGCTCGACGGGCACTCGTTGATGCCGGAGTTGACGGGCGCGGCGTCGGAGCGGCCGGATTGGGTGCTCAGCGAGTCCCACGATTCCACATGCGACACGGGGCATTTCATGCTGCGCAGGGGGCCGTGGAAGTACATCGCCCTCCCGGGTTACGAGCCGCTCCTGTTCAATATCGAGGACGATCCCGATGAGGTGCGCAACGCGGCGGTCGATTCGCCGGAGGTGGCGCGCCGGATGGATGCCCTGTTGCGCGAGGTGGTCGATTACGAGGCCGTGGACGCGAAGGTGAAGGCCTACGATCGGGCGAGTTTCCGCGCCTGGCGGGAAGCCACGCTGGCCGAGGGCACCTATCGGGATCTGATGGCGCGGGTGTTCAGCGGCTGGGACGATCTCGAGCCCGGCGATATCGAGCCGTGGACGGACGAAGAAGAAGCCCGCCTGCTCGAGTGGCTCGAAGGGTGACGGGGGTTACGCCACGGGCATGGCGATGATGCCGGTAACGTTGGATTTCAGCACGTCATCGTAGCCGTAGGTGTGGACGGCGACGGCGGTGTCGGCGCCTTCGCCGGAGCCGCCGAGGGCGATCACGTGGGCGCCGGCATCCAGCATGCCGAGATCAACACACATGGAGGCGACTTGCAGCGCCACCTTGAACCCCTGGCTCATGGTGCGCCAGGCGTTGACGATGTCGGGCCGGTGGGTGTCGAGCATGGGAACGGTGGGCTCCTCGGGCAGAAACTCGACGCCCGACTCGCGGCACTGGGCGGCGAGTTCGGGATCGGGCGGGCCGTATTTGTCGTACAGGTGCTTCTGAAACGGCACGGCGATGACGCGCACGCCGGTATCCGCGAGGGCGCGGGCGGCGACGAGGGCCGATCTGCCGGAAGTGGTGGCCACAACGACGGCGTCGGGCTTCAGTTCGGGAACCCTCGCCCGTACGGCGTCAAGGGCCGCCTCGGTATTCTGCGGCCCGCCCTTCTCGAAGTAGACTGTCTCGCCTCGTTTCATGTCCCGCTCTCCCTTCCGTGCCCCGCTGAGGCCTGAACGGACGCTACATCGGCCCCGTCCCGCGCGCGTCAGGCCCCATTGTGGCGCGTAGACGATGCGGTTGCAACCGGGTAGGATGAGGAGCTCACTCATCCGCAGTTCTGGCTTTCGAGGTGCTCGCACCTCAACGGAGGCCACCGGCCCCGGTGGGGAGACTGTGCGCTTGTGGTGCTGGGAATCAGCCACAATCCGCACGTAAGGAACGCGGCAGGATGCCGCGTCTACGTTTCCGTCCAACGCAGAAGCGGCATCTTGCCGGTTTCCCTGCGTGTGCCGTCCATCAAGAAGTCCACGATGTATGGAGCGAGACGGCAAAGCGCCGGAAAGGCCCGCCGCGGCGGGCCAATTGGGACTTCGTCTCCCTCGTCGAGAGCCTTACGTGCGGATTGTGGATGAGGGGGCGGGGCGGTGGGAATGAAGAAAGCCCCGGAAAGGGGTGTTTCCGGGGCTCGAATCGTATGGTGCCCGGAGGGAGACTCGAACTCCCACACCATTGCTGGCACAAGGTCCTTAGCCTTGCGTGTCTGCCAATTCCACCATCCGGGCTGACAGGGATATGGTACACCGTGGGGGGGGCTGGGATCAAGGGGTTCGGCGCGGCCGGGGAGGGGGCGCCCCGGCCGCGCCGATGAGAAACGGGGACAGGGGGGATCAGCCGTTGGCTACGAAATCGAGGAGCCGTTGCTGGATGATCTCGTAGGTGCTGTCGATGCCGTCGTTGATGTCGGTGGAAAGGGCGCTGAGGGAGTCGAGGATGCCGCGGGCCTCCTGGAAGCCCTGATCGATGGCGCCGCCGATGAAGTTGACGAACTGCTCGCGGGCTTCCTCGTCGGACAGGGCCATGCGGCTCTCGTCGCCCTGGCGCCAGGCGTCGAAGAAGTTGAGGGCGAAGTCGGCGATGCGGCCGGCGGTGGCTTCGGGGGAGGTGTCGAGGACGGAGGTCTCGGACAGGCCGAGTGCGGCGCGGGCGTCCTCGACGACGGACTGGAGCTTGGCCATGGAGCGCTCGTACAGGATGCTCATGGCGTCGTCGGTGGACAGGACGCCCGATTTGCCGAAATCGAGCTGATCGGTGAGGCCGGCGGTTTGCTCTTGGGCCTGGGAGGCCAAGGCGGTGGTCTGGCGCTGGTAGAGCGATGCCGAGTAGGAGAGATTCACGGAGGAAATCGTGTTAACCATTGGCTTACCCTCATAAGCGGGCGAAGACGCCCAGTTCGTTCCCGTCGCTGTTCCGTATTATCGGCACGAATGGGGCGGAGCTTGAGGCGCGGGGTGCGAGCGGGGCGGGGCGCGACGCGCAAGTGACGTTGGTATAAAGACTTGACAAGACTCGGTGGTTTTGGATATGAAGGGGATTCACTTGCTTGGGGCAAGTGGCGAACGCCAGGGAGAGGGCCCCCTGGCAGCTGAACGCTTGATAGGAGGGGATCATGTTCAACGGACTCTTTCACATTCCGAAACCCGTCAACGAGCCGGTGCGGATGTATGCGCCGGGGAGCAAGGAGCGCGCCGAACTGCAGGCGAAGCTGCAGGAGATGCTCGATAACCCGGTGGAGGTGCCGATCATCATCGGGGGCAAGGAGGTGCATTCGGACACGACGGTGAGTATCCGGTGCCCCCACGACCACAAGCAGACGCTGGGCACGTACCACCAGGCCAACGCGTTCCACGCGAACCAAGCCATCGACGCGGCGAACGCGGCCAAGAAAGAGTGGTCGGAGATGCCGTGGTCGAACCGGGCGACGGTGTTGCTGAAGGCGGCGGAGTTGCTGGCGGGGAAGTACCGTCAGACGCTGAATGCGGCGACGATGCTGAACATGAGCAAGACGTGTTTCCAGGCGGAGATCGATTCGGCGTGCGAATTGATCGATTTCTGGCGGTTCAATCCGCATTTCATGATGGAGGTGTACAACGATCAGCCGTCTTCGAGCCCGTTGGTGCTGAATTACATGGAGCACCGGCCGCTCGAAGGGTTCGTGTTCGCGATTACGCCGTTCAACTTCACGTCGATCGCGGGGAATCTGCCGACCGCGCCGGCCCTGATGGGGAACGCGGTGGTGTGGAAGCCGGCATCGGCCGCGGTGCTCCCGGCGTACTACATCATGCAGATCCTGAAAGAAGCGGGAATGCCGGACGGGGTGATCAACATGGTGCCGGGGCCGGGCCCGGTGATCGGGCCGCCGGTGCTCGATCACCTCGATCTGGGCGGGATCCATTTCACGGGAAGCACGAAGGTGTTCTCGACAATCTGGCTGGCCGTGGGTTCGGATATCCGGAAGTACTACTCGTATCCGCGGATCGTGGGCGAGACGGGCGGGAAGGACTTCATTTTCGCGCACGCGTCGTGCGATCAGGCGGCGCTGGTGACGGCGCTGGTGCGGGGGGCCTTCGAGTACCAGGGGCAGAAGTGCAGCGCGGCGAGCCGTGCGTATGTGCCGGACTCGATCTGGCCGTCGGTGAAGGAGCGGCTGCTTGAGGATACGGCGTCGGTGAAGATGGGCGACGTGACGGACTTCACGAATTTCATGGGCGCCGTGATCGACGAGGCGTCGTTCCAGAACGTCACGGGCTACATCGATTTCGCGAAGAGCAACCCCGATCTCGAGATCATTGCCGGCGGCGGCTACGACGATTCGAAGGGACACTTCATCGAGCCGACAATCGTCGTGAGCAAGGAGCCGAAATCGCGGCTCATGTGCGAGGAGATCTTCGGGCCGGTGCTGACGCTGTACGTGTATCCGGAGAACGAGTACACGGAGGCGTTGCAGTTGTGCAACGAGACAAGTCCGTACGCGCTGACGGGCTCGATCTTCGCCCAGGATCGGGCGGCCGTGGTGGAGGCGGACAAGACGCTGCGGCACGCGGCGGGCAACTTCTACATCAATGACAAGCCGACAGGGGCGGTGGTCGGGCAGCAGCCGTTCGGCGGGAGCCGCGCATCGGGCACGAACGATAAGGCGGGCTCGTGGCTGAACCTCGAGCGGTGGGTGTCGCCGCGCACGATCAAAGAGAACTTCCTGCCGCCGACGGACTACCGCTATCCGCACATGGCGGAAGACTGAGCGTAGCGGCCGAGGGGTTTCGAGCCGGGGGCTCCGTACAGGGGCCCCCGGTTTGCGTTAGGGCGGCTACTCGGGCGGATCGAGGAGACGCCCGAGGAAGGCGGTGGCCTCGTCGTAGATAAAGGGGCACTTGCTGGCCCGCGGCCCGGCCACGTTCAGCGTTCGTATCTCGCGTTGCGCGAGCCATGCCGCGGCGTCGCCGGGCTCATGGGGCTCGGCAAGGTCGATCACGAGGCAGGGCTTGCCCAGCGCATCGGCGACTTCCTTGGTGAAGGCGGTGCCATCGGAGGGCGGGCCCCAGGTGAGGATGAGGGTGCCGTCCGAGTCGCGCACGTTCCAGGCGGTTCGCTCGGCATACTGATCGCCGGGGGTCTCCCGCAGGGGGTATCGCTCGTGGATGGCGCCGTCCTCGGCGAGGCGCCCCTTCGGGCACCAGCCGCCGCAGGCCAGGTTGCGTGCCAGGGCCACGTCGAGCGCGGCCCGATCCACGCCGGTTTGCCCCCCCGAGACGACTTTCCGGATTGCGAGTTGTTCACGTTGCTCGGCCATCGGTGTTCGCCCTCACGTTTCATGCCCGAGACTATTAAAGCAGCCCGGGGCAGCCGTCGTCAACCCCGCAGGCCCCCGGGGGTGGCAACGCGCGGCACGGACGCGCACGGCGGCGTTGAGAAGGCCGTTTCATGCGACATCCCCGCGCACGGAGCCACGGAGATCACAGAGCGGGCGCACGGAGAGGCCCAAGAGGGAAGATCAACCACGAATGGACTTGGCGCAACATAGCCGCTACCAAACGGGGACGGCAGTTGTGTGCATTGGCATACAACCTGGGCAACTTCTTGCGGAGGCTGGCGCTACCCCGCAGTGTCAAGCACTGGTCGCTCATGACATTGAGGGAGAAGCTGGTGAAAATTGGTGCCAAGGTCGTGGCCCACGCCCGGTATGTGACGTTTCAGATGGCCGAGGTGGCGATTCCACGCCCTTTGTTCCACAGCATCCTTCGGCGAATTTCGCAACTCGGCCCAGCGATCCCAGCGCCGACATGAGCGAGGCTGTGTTAGCAGGAACGGAAATGACGCACAACCCAATGAAGACGTCCGCAAGAATTCGCACGAACTGCGCTCGCCCTCGCCCTCGATGGCCACTACTGGGCCGTGCGTGAAGGCCGTGAGGCGTGACGAATCCGGACGACACACTTCAACAGCGGGATCACGCGCGTCCGGCGATGCCCCAAGGGGGCATGACAGGCTTCGAGCCCGGGGTCAGCGAACCGCCGAAGGCGGGTGCTGCAGTTCCGCGGATGCGGAACTACCTATGTGCCCGAGGGCGTGAAACGCCCGAAGGGCACACCGCCACCCCGGGGAACCGGCCGCATCACGCGAAGTCCACCCCTGCAAGGGTTGGACAAGACACAACGGGCCTTGTGCCGAACTCCTCTAGAGTTCAGTTCGCGAGCTCTTTCAGAGTTCGCGAGTGATCCCGGGGTGGCGCTTGCGCGTTCCGCGCGACGCTGACCCCGGGGTGGACGGGTTATTGCACCCCTCCGGGGTGCCGGGCGGGCAAGGGCACTGCCCGCCGAAACCGAGCGAAAGGCCGACGTCCCAAGCGGACGCGCGTCTACAGGACGCGGCGTAGACGTGTCTGTCCGTCGCCCTTTCCCCGGCCTTCACACGCGGTTCGGGCAGTTCTTCAACGGCTCCACAGCCCCGTCATTTGTGGTTGGGCGATGCGACATCCGGGCTGTCCCCATTTCTGTTGCCCGGGAGGGGGTTCTGTGCTAGACTGCGGGTATGGGAACAGGGGCGAGATTCAGGGCCGGGGCATTGGGCATCAGTCGAGCCTGCCGCTACGACACAGGCGAATCGACGTATACGTGAGGCTCCGGATGCGTGTGGAGCCACGCTCAGCGTGGTAGAGGCAGGAGAATGAGGAGGCCCATGGTTATGCGGTTCCGCGGTCTGTGTGCTTTCGTCCGCCGGCCCCTCACGCCCGGCCAAGCCATGTTTGCCGGAGTCATCGGCGGCCTAATCCTTGGGGGCGCGTCTTGCGCGCTCGTCTTCCTCCTCGTCTATGGGCCTCGCTACATGGGTGACTCGGTCTGGAAATACTCTGTGGCCTTTGGCGACTCAGACATCTGTTACTTCAGTCAGGACAGCGATTCCGACGGACGGCCAGATTGGGAGTGTCTCGCTTGGGGTACTGCATGTAGCTTCATGCGAACCGATAAGAACTGCGATGGGCGTGTCGACTTCGTGTCTTCTGACCTCCTCTTCGGCGTCCGCAGCCTGCACGTCATTCGTGACTCGAACGGAGACGGCGAGTTCGACAAACAGAGTACTCAACTCCCATCATTTCAGGATTGGTCGTTTGTTACTTTCGTCGATACAGATCTTGACGGATTACCCGAGGACGTGTTCCGCCGTGCCGATGAAGAGGACGGAATGCTGCATCCACAGCACTACCGACTAGTCGAAGTAGACAGCGAATAGGCACCTGTCATGTGAGTCAGATGATGCGGCGCGGGCCGTTTCAGTGCCGTTGCCGCATGAGGCCCGGTAGTCAAACGTGAGCGGGCGATTGTCTGCCCGCGACGGTCACAGCAAGGAGGTGTCCGAGCAGATGGGGCCGGACGTGCGGAAGCCAAGGCACAGACACGACGTGGTCGTTGCTGTCGGACTCGTTGCCCTCTGTGCCGTTTCTCTCATCCTGGCGCAGGGGATTCGTCGGCGCGAAGAAAGTAGGCGTCGGCTCGTGGAGGCGTTGCACGTTTCTGACACCGTGGATGGCCTTCTCGGTAGACTGACAGAGGCCGCCGTCCTGGAGGAGGCGAGGGGGCCGTCCCCTTTGGACGTTGACGGCAGAAGCCAACTCGTCATTCCCGTACGCGGCTTTCCGCACGCCTTCCTGTTCCTTGTATTCGAAAGGCATTCGGGTGGTATTGAAGCCTACGCGTTGGAGTTGGGAGAAAACCGCATAGGCCTCGGTGAGGACGAGGTGCTATGCGGGCATTTCGCCAGACTCGCCGCTCCGGGGTGGACGATAGGGCTCTGCGTGATGGCAGCAGCCGCCTTCATTGTGTCGAAGAGGACTGCCGGATGGCGACGGTTTGCCGCGCATTCCGCGGGCGTTGCGGCGCTTCTGCCGGTTATGTGCTTCGTTCTGAGCGCATCACTCTATTGTTGGCTGTGGTGGCTCTAGCAGAAGGGCGTTGAGTCGGGCTAAATGGGGCAGGGGAGATCCAAAGGACACGGTGTTCAGCAAGCCACGAGGGTCATTATGCGTCGAAGTCGCGTTTCAATACTGAGGTCTCTCCTGTGTTTCTGGCTGTGCTTGTCGCTAGTGTCATGTGAGGAGGGTGTTCCGACGCAGGTGTCGGTAGACCGCACAACCCGGTGGGAAGTCTTCCAGCCGGGACGCACCGGCTACTCCGGAATATGCTGTGACTCTGATACTCAGTACGTTGCCTTCAGTTTCCCTACCTATCATGACGATGCGCAGACATTCTTCGGGACCGTAGAAGCGGAGGCGCTCCGACAAGGATGGGGAATCGTGGATCCGAGTTGCCTGAGACGGGTGCGTCGATCGGGCCAGGAACGCCGCTTCCAGGCTAGAATAGATGAGTTGTTTCCCGCGCAATCGGGTATTGAGCGGTGTTACACAGGGAAGTATCCTGGGGGAGGTGATGAACTCATCTCGCTGATGTACATTGCGGCGGAATGCAGGGCCGTCTTTGTGTCCACGCGTCACTATGGCATGGAACTTCAGGATTACGTTCAGGAATGTGCGACGAGTGAAGAAGGGACGGGCCGCAAGAGGGAACCGTAACCACGAGCGGAGGCCAATGGGCTTGGCGCAGCATAGCCGCAACGAAACGGGGACGGCGGAACGAGTTCCGCCCTACAGTTCTGTTCTGGTTGGGCCAGCAGGCCGCACCACAACGGGGAAGCACAGGGAACACAGACGAGCACGGATGAGCGCTGATTAGCACGGACGGGGCCGAGGTGCGGCGCGGGAGCCTTGGGCGGATTTGACTTGGCGCGGGGATGGTCCTAGACTCGCGCGGCCATGTTACGTCCTCACCACAGAATCTGCCTGGCCGCATTCTTGATGGATTTCTCCGTCATGACGGGGGCGATCGCGATTCCGTTCTTCGTGATCAATCAACTCGGCGGCGGCCCGTTCATGCTGGGCG
>JAFGTL010000414.1 GCA_016934125.1 Candidatus Hydrogenedentota bacterium | reverse complement strand
GGGCCGCAGTCGAGCACGATGGATTCCGGCTCATGGCCCTCGACACGGAGTACGGCGGGCTCCCGGCGGACACCATCGACTTCGTCGTGGCGCGGCCGGCCCGGCTGCCGCAGGACGAACCGGGCCAGACGGGCCGGTGCGAGGTGGGGTATTACATCGAGAACGATCCGGATACGGAGGTGGCCTGGCTCCTCCGGCGCGAAGACAGCACCCTCGACGACGATCCCCTCGAAGGCGGCGCGGTCTTGCTGGCGGGGCCGTACGTGGCGTCGCTCAACATCCAGTTCTACGACGGGCTCGAGTGGCAGGCGGGCTGGAGCGAAGACGAGTTCCCGGTGGCGGTCAACATCAACATACTGGTAGTGGATGAGAATGAATTCGAGAACCCAATGGCATTCGGGACGACGATTCCGATCATGGCCCGGTAGACGGCCCGCGAGCCGCGGCATGGCTCTCGTGCTCGTTCTCTGGGTGCTCATGATCCTGTCTGCCGTCGCGCTCGAACTCAAGTTCTCGACGCACCTCCGGATGCGGGTGACGGCCAATGCCGGCGACACGACGAAGGCCTTCTTCCTCGCGCGCGCCGGCGTCGAGCACGCCGTCGCCGATCTCACCGCCGGCCGCGATCGCGTGCAGGCCCTCGCCGACCTCCGGGAGGACGACGAGCGCCCCTATCACAACATCGAACTCGGCGACGGGACGTACACGCTCTACGCCGGGATGGATGAGGCCGGCGATCCCCTATACGGAATCGGGGATGAGGCGGCCAAGATCAACCTGAACAACGCCGATGAGGACATGCTCGCGCGCGTGCCGGGCATCGAGCCGGAGCTGGCGGCCCTGATTGTGGACTACCGCGAGCACAGCGGCCAACAGCAGGTTGGCCAAGCCGGCGAGTCCGGCCAAGCCGACGCGTCGTCCGAAAGCGCCGAAGAGGGAACCCGGCGTGCCGGGTTTCATGATCTCAACGATCTGCTGGCCCTCGAGGGCGTGGATCGGATGATGCTCTACGGGGAGGATCAGAACGGGAACGGAATCCTCGATTCGAACGAGGATGACGGCGATGAAAGCTGGCCGCCGGATAACGCGGACGGCTGGCTCGACGACGGCCTGGCCGCCTATCTGACCACATGGTCGGCCGCGCGCAACGTCACCGCAGACGGTGAGGAACGCGTGGATCTGAGCAGTGCCGACGCGAGCACCCTCGTGTCGTCGGTGTCGGGCCTGAGCCAGCAGCAGGCCGATTCCATCGTCGCCCACCGCCAGAAGAACAAGTTCTCGAGTATCGCCGATCTGCTGGACGTCGAACTCGTCGAGAAAGTGGAGCAGAAGCCGCCGGACGGTGGTTCTCCGGAGGGCCAGCAGGGGGAATTGCAGCAGGGCGAGGAATCGGGCGGCGACAAAGACACCGGGCAGGATGGCGGCAAGAACGACGGCAAGAACGGAGACGAGACGGCCAAGAATGAGCAGGCTGAATCGGACGGTGAGGCGCCGTCGGACGGCGAAGAGGGCGGGCAACCTGCGCCCCAGGTGAAGGGTACCGGGCAGAAGGCCTTCGACACGGATCAGTTCCGCCGAATCGCGGATCTGGTGTCGACCACCGGGGACGAGGTGCTTCACGGCCTCATCAACGTCAACACGGCCTCGCCCGAAGTGCTGGCGTGCCTGCCCGACATGGACGAGGCGGTGGCGCGCAGCATCGTGCGCGAGCGCGAGGGCCGGCAGGAGGGATTCACGACGCTGGCCGATCTGCTCGACGTGGACGGCGTCACCGAGGAACTCTTCAAGAAGATCTGTCCGAACCTCACGGTGCGCAGCGACGTATTCAATGTGCGTTCCTTCGGCGTGTTGCGCAACGGCGAATCGTATCGCTGCGCCAGCGCCGTAATTGATCGCACCGACACCTCGGTGCGCATTCTGTATTGGTGTGAGTTGGAGTAGCGCTATGGCGTCCAACGAAACAGGGAGAGCAACACGGTGTCATTGACCACCAGGCTGGCGGAGCGCGGCCGGGCCGCGATCCAGTTCCTCCGCCGTCGCAATCGCGCAGCCGGCGCCCCGCGCACCGTCCTGATCCTCGAACGGGCCGGCGAGCACCAGTGGAAGGCCATCGAGGCGGAGATCGCCGAGGGCCGCGCCACCATCTCGCGGGCATGCATGTGGCCCTCGACGGCCCCCGCCGGGGCGCCGGGCGAGTCCCGGGGCGAAGGCGAGTCCTTCGCCAACGCCGACGAGGTGGTGCTCGTGGTCAATTCCCGCTCCTCGGTGTGCCGGTTCCTCGACCTCGTGAACGCGCCCCCCGATCAGATCCGCCGGATGGTGGCCCTCCGGCTCGAAACCGAACTGCCCTATCCGGTGGCCGACAGCACCTGGGTTACCGAACGCCAGGATAACGGCGCGCCCGGCAAGGGGAACGTGCTCGTCCTTGCCGCCGCCACGGCCGACATCGCCTCCGCCGAAGAGGAACTGCGGGCCAAGGGCGTCCGGTGCCGCGGCGTCGAGTTCGACGCGGCCGGCCTCGTCGAGATCATCTCCGCGGCGGCGTCGCCGGACGAGCCCGTCGCCGTCGCCGCGCTGGATCCCGGCCAGGCCCTCCTCGCCATAGCCGAAGGTGGCGCACTCCGCTACGCCCGGCGCATCGCCCTCGATCCGCCTGCCGGCGAAACCAATGGCGCCTGGGCCGCGCGGGCCGCAAACGAACTCGATCAGTCTTTCTACGACTACTCGCTGCGGGCCGGCGGCGTTATGCCGGCCCGGATGGCGCTTGTCGGCGCGGCCATGCACGATCCCGCCCTCGCCGAGGCCCTCAGCGCCCGGCTCCGCATCCCCGTCGAGCCCGGCACCTGCCCGGGCGAGGTGGCCGTGGCGGACAACGCGACGGCCGGCCAGGATCTCATGGCGGCGTTCCCCGCGTGCGTCGGCGCGCTCGTGGCCCTGCGCCGCCGCGAAGCCGGGCAGCGCACCGCCGCGCCCCCGCTGCGCCGCACCCGCCCCCGCCTCGGCGGCGTCGATCTCCACGGCAAACGCGGCCTCCTCATCGCGGCCAATGCCGTGATCCTGCTGGCCCTGCTCGTCGGCGTGTTCGCCGTGCGCGCCGGCCAACTCCGCGCCGCCAACCGCGTCATCGACGAGGCGCGCCCCCTGATCCGCGACATGGAGCGCCTCCAGGAAGAGGTGGATGTCCTCCAATACGAGAGCCGCCGTCAGCGGTCGATTCTCGATGTGTTCATGGCGCTCGCCGACGTCTTTCCCAAAGACATCCAAGTCGAGTCCGTCGTCATCGACTCCCAGGGCCGCGTCACCATTTCCGGCCGCACCAAGACTGTCGAGGCAACGGAGGAACAGGCCATCGCCGCCATGAAGGAGTCTCCGGTGTTCGTGAATCCCAAGTTCACCGGCGCCACCAAAGAGAAGGACAACTACAAGTTCGGCATCACGTGCGAACTGCGGCAGGGCGGAGGAGGCGGCGCATCATGAACGTATCCAACCGGGAACGGCGTCTTCTGATGGTGGGCGGCATACTCGCGGCCGTCATCATCCTCGTCGCCTACGTGTTCGCGCCAATCGCGCGGAAATGGGGCGACATGGGCGCCCGCCTCAATCCGAAACTCGAGCTCATCGACAAACTCCGCGATCGGGTGGACGGACAGGACTCCCTGCTCGCCCGCCGCAATGCGCTCGTCGGCAGGATGGGCTCCTTGCTCGGCACCGGCGGCTCGAAGGCCGGCGAGGACGGCGCCAAGGACGCCAAGGGCGGCGAAGGCCCGCCCAAGGACGCCCCGAAGGACGCCGAAGGCGCTCCGAAAGACACCGAAGGCGCTCCGAAAGACACCGAAGGCGCTCCGAAAGACACCGAAGGCGCTCCGAAGGACGGCGAGGACGCTCCGAAGGACGGCGAGGACGCTCCGAAGGACGGCGCGGCATCGAAGGATGCTGCGGCATCGAAGGATGCCGAAGACGCCCCGAAAGACGCCGAACAGGCTCCCAAGGACGCTAGGGCCTCCTCCGACGCTGGTGAGGCGGCTGGCGGAGAGGGGAAACCCGAGGCGGGTAAGGAACCGGCCAAGCCCGGCGCTTCCGACAGCAAGAAGGAGGCGAAGCCGTCGGAGAAGGAAGCCGAGGCCCCCGAGTACGTGACGCTCGCCACGTATCTCGAGCGTACCGCCAAGGAAGCGAAGGTGAACATCAAGCGGATCTCGCCGCAGAAGCGCGCCTCGGGCCGGCAAGGACGCGAGCACTTCGCGGCGATCGTGCTCCAGGTGGACGTCGAGACCACCCTCGAGGGCCTGATCAAGATGCTGCATGCCTTCGAGAAGGGCGAACGCTTCATCCGTGTCGATCAGATCAACTTCCGGCGCGACATCCAGAAGAACGACGCCATCACCGCCAGCCTCAACATCCTGGCGTACGAGCCCGCAGGGAGGACGCTATGAAGATGAACCTGGCGGCAGCAGTGCAGAAGGCCCGCGCCCTCGTGAAAGACATCGGTCCGGATCGATGCCTGCTCGCTCTGCTTGTGGTGGTGGCGGCCCTGTTCCTGCTGCAGGGCGTGCGATACGGCGTCAACGCGATCCGGGCCGGCCGGCTGATCGCCGCCCTCGAGGAGTACACCGGCACGCCGCCCGGCCGGAAAGACGCCCAACCCATCGAATACTACAACGCGATCTACGAGAAGGGCGTGCTCGGTAAGGGGCCGCAGCCCCCGCCGCCGGCCAAGGTGTTCGGCATCCTCGGCGACACCGCCCTCGTGGGCACCGAGCCGGACAAGGCCAAACCGTTCCAGGTGGGCGCCGAGATCCCCGGCGGCGAGAAGATCATCGAGATCCGCCCCAACGAAGTCGTGTTCGAGAAGGACGGGAAACAACGGATAGCCACCGTGTTCCCCGGCGGCGACAAGAAGCCGGAGCCCGGCGCGGGGCCGCAGCCCGGCCCACCCAACGGGGTGCCTCCGGGCGCCCAGCCGAATGGGGCGCCACCGAACGGTGCCCCGCCCCCGGGCGGGCCGCCCAATGGGGCCCCACCGAACGGAGTGCAGCTTCAGGGCGGGCCGCTTCCCCCCGGGGCCAAGGAAGGGAGACTGTACTCGATCCGTGTCGAGTAAGCAGGGAAGGCACGCGCCGGCCCGCTGGGCGGACGCGGCGCACTGGAAGGGAGAAGAGGCGGGCGCACCGAGCGCCTGCCGAAGCGAGAGGATGGTGCAGTGAAACGTAGCAACAGCATGGTTCGAGTTGCGGCCTTGATCCTGGCGGCCCTGTGGCTGGCACCGGCGGTGGCCGGCGCACAGGAGGCCGCGGCGCCGGCGGCCGGTGCTGAGGGGCCGAGCGCCGAAGCGGGCGGGCAGGATGCGGCGCCTCCGGGTGAGGGAGCGCCCGCGGAGGGCGCATCCGCGGAGGGCGCCTCTGGAGAGGGTGCCGCCAAAGAGGCGGCCCCGGCCGAGAAGGAGAAGCCCAAGACGGTTGCAGTCAACCTGAACAACGTCAACATCGATCAAATAGTCAAGTTCCTCACGGACGTGACGGGCAAGTTCGTCGTCAAACAGAAGGATGTCAAGGCCCAGATCTCCGTGTTCAGCCCCGAGGAAGTGCCTCCCGAGAAGGCCTTCGCCCTCATCGCCGAGGCCCTGCTCCTCGAGAAGATCGCCGTCGTCGAGGACAAAGACACGATCCGCCTCGTGCCCGTCGAGATGCTCTCCGAAGTCGTCATGGAACTGCAGCCGGGCACCCTCGAAGACGTGACTGCCGGCATCGTCAAAGTATCGATTCCCGTCCGCTTCGCCGATGTGGCCGAACTCGAGGCCCTCGTCAAGCCCCTGTTGAGCAAGAGCGGCTCCCTTCTCGCCCATCCGGCGTCGAAGCAACTCATCGTCACCGACACCGCCAACCGCGTGTCCAACATCCGCGATATCGTGGCCCAGCTCGACCAGCTCGACACCAAGGACAGGGAGTTCGAGTTGTTCGTGCTGAAGCACGCCGATGCCGAGGAGCTTGCCCCCATCGTGAAGTCCGTCCTCAGCATTCTGATGGGCAAAGCGGCCGAGGGCGGCGGGGGCCCGCCCGGGCAACCCTCCGGCCCGCCCGGCAAGGGCGGCGGTTCGGGCGAACTCGACGTCGTCCCGTACAAGACGGCCAACTGGCTCGTCGTGGTCGCGCCGAAGGAGATCCTCGAAGCGGCTAAGCCGCTGATCGAGGATCTCGATCGCGAACGGCCGCAGGATCTCCAGCTCCGCACCGTGCAGATCCACTATGCGGAGCCGCAGGAGGTTGCGGAGCAGTTGCGCCCGCTTTTCCAGAAACGCCCCGACAAGCGCACGCAGGATACCGTCGAAATCACGGCGCATGATCGCTCGAGCTGCCTCGTGGTGCTGGGTTCGGAAGAGAATTTCAAGTTGATCGAGGAGATCGTCGCCGAACTGGACACCGAGGAGTCGGTGCAGACGTCGACGAAGACCTACGAGCTCGAATACGCCGATGCGGATGATATCGCCGAGCAGATGAATGATCTGTATTCGGGCATGCAACAGACAAGCTACCGGAGTTACTACTTCTACCCGCCGAGCCGGGATCGGGGCGAGCGGACGCGGTTTGTGCCGGAACGCCGCACCAACTCGGTGATTGCCATCGCGCCGCCGACGGAGTTCACCAAGATCGACGAGATGATCGCGAAGCTCGATCGGCCCATTGACGCCGATCAGGTGGCGCCCCGCATCTACCGGATGAAGTTCATCGACGCCACCGAGGCCACCGAAGTCCTCAACGAGATTTTCGGCACGGGAAGCTCGAAATCGGGCGGCTACTACGACTACTGGTGGGATCGCTACAACGAAGGAGACGAAGAGGTGGGCCGCCTCTACGGGAAGGTGCGGTTCGTGCCGGAAACCACCACGAACTCGATCATCGTCACCACGAACAACAAAGAGAACTTCCGCGTGATCGAGGATTTCCTGGTGCAACTCGATGATTCCAGCCCCGACGCGGCCAACACCATGGTCGTCCGCCTCGAGAACGCCAAGGCCGAGGACATCGCCGAGCAACTCAATGCCCTGTTTGCCGTCGAGGGCGCCCGGGCCCCGAAACAGACTGGCGAGGAAGAGGAGCAGCCCATCTACTACTCCTGGATGCTGACTTCCCAAGGCAAGAAGAAGGATGAGCGCGCCATCAGCAACCTGATCGGCAAGGTGCGCGTCGTGCCCGATAAGCGCACCAACTCGCTCACCATTACCACGGCCGTGCAGTACTTCGAGTTGCTCCGCGAGCTCATCGCGGAACTCGACACGGAATCGCCCAAGGTGCTGGTGCACGTCCGCCTCATCGAGGTGACCACCACCAAGGTGTCCCGAGTCGGCACGCGATACAGCAGCGATGCGAGCGTGTTCGAAACCGACGATTTCGATAACGGCTTGAAGTCGACCTTCGGCGTCACTTGGGAAGACACGTACGAGAACGGGACGATCAACGCCGACGCCGGCCTCGACGTGAGCCTGCTGGTGCAGTTCCTCCGGCGCCACGTCGACGCGCGCATCCTCTCGGAGCCGACGCTCGTGATGAACAACAACGAGGCCGGCAACATCTTCGTCGGTTCGGAGGTGCCCTTCATCACCAACAGCCTGAACACGTCCGAGGGCGGCGTGAACCAATCCTTCGAGTATAGGGACGCCGGCACGCGGCTCACCATCACGCCCAACATCAATGAGCGCGACAAGGTGGTCATGAACGTCAACCTCGTATCGTCGCAGGTGCGCCCCGGCGAGGTGCTCTTCGGCGGATACATCCTCGATACGCGCACCTTCGAGACGGAGCTGGCCTTGAAGAGCGGCGACACCATCGTCATCGGCGGCATCATGCGCGAGGAGGAGTCGAAGATCATTCGGGGGTTCCCCATCCTCAGCCGGATCCCCCTCGTGAACCTCGTGTTTCGGAAGAAAGACACGAAGCGCGAAACCACCGAGTTGATCGCCTTTATCACGCCGACGGTTCTTCGCGACGCCGAATCCGACGCGGTGGCCACACGCGAGGTCGCCGAACAGGCGCGTATCGTGCGCGACTGGAAACCCCTCGACGACATCATCAGGGACGTCGACGCCGCCGAGCCGGAACAGCCTGCCGAACCGGACGAATAGGGCGGGACGCAGGCCCGTTACGCAACGTATCGCGGCCACGGCCTGACAGGCCGTGGCCGCGCTGTATGTGCGCCAGGCATGGCACAGTTCTTATGAGGTGAGAGTCCTCTGCAGGCCCTGATAGTGGGAACTGCTAGGCGAAGGCAACTGC
>JAFGTL010000413.1 GCA_016934125.1 Candidatus Hydrogenedentota bacterium | reverse complement strand
GGTGGTATACGGCATGGGCGAGCGGGCCGTGCTCGAGATCGCCCGGCGGCTCGACGCCGCACCGGCCGGCGCCGATACACGGGCCGTGTTGCACGGCGTGCCGGGCACGGCATTCGCCGGCACGGCGGCCGCGGCGCCCGGGGGCGACGCGCCTGCCATCGAACTGCCGTCCCACGAGGCAATCCTGTCCGATCCCGCCAAACTCATGGCGGCCACCCTCGCCCTCGAGCGGCAGGTGCATCAGGCCACGGCCTGGGCCTACCAGGACTGCGGAAGCCGGCGCGTGTTCTTCGCGCCGCCGGCCGCGCCCCTGTCGCCCGAGGAACTGGACAGGCTATGCGAGCTGCCCTTCACGCGGGGGCCCCATCCGGATTACGACAAGCCTATCCCGGCCGCGGACATGGTGCAGTTCAGCGTCACCGGGCACCGGGGGTGCGGGGGCGGCTGCTCGTTCTGCTCGCTCGCCCTGCATCAGGGCCGGCGGATCCGCTCGCGCACCGCCGGCTCGATCCGGCGCGAGGTGGCGCAGATGACGCGGCATCCCGACTGGAAAGGGAGCGTCACCGATGTCGGCGGGCCCTCGGCGAACATGTGGGGGGCGCGGTGCACGGCGGATCCGGCCGCCTGCATGCGATCCAGTTGCCTGACGCCGGCGATCTGCCCGAGTTTCCGGGCCGATCAGGCCGGGCTTGTCCGGCTGCTCCGGAGTGTCGAGCGGGTGCCCGGCGTGCGCCACCTGCGCGTGGCGAGCGGCGTCCGCTTCGATCTCGCCCTCGAAGACGAGGCCTACGTGCGCGCCCTCGTGGCGCGCTATGTGGGCGGGCAACTCAAAGTCGCGCCGGAACACGCCAGCGATCGGGTGCTCGCCCTCATGCGGAAAGCGCCATTCAGCGCGTTCGAGCGGTTTCTGACGGTGTTCGAGCGCGAATCGCGGCGGGCGGGCAAGGAGCAGTACGTGGTGCCCTACCTGTTGAGCGCCCTTCCGGGATGCACCGACGACGATATGCGGGCGCTGGCGCGGTGGTTGAAGGCGCGTGGCTGGAAACCCCAGCAGGTGCAGTGTTTCATTCCGACGCCGGGCACCGTAGCGACGGCCATGTATTGGGCCGGCATCGATACCGAAGGCCGGCCCATTCCCGTGGCGCGGACGGATGCCGAGCGGCTCCGGCAGCATCGGATCCTCATGCCCGGCACGGGCGGGAAGCCGGGTGCGCGCCCCCCGAGGCCGCGGCGGGGGTGAGCGCCCGGGGATCCTGGGTGAATTGGTGGTGGCACGGTCTGGAGACCGCGCCACAACATGTTTCTTGGACAGGATTTACAGGATTAACAAGACTCCTCTTGCCCCTCATCCTGTGGCCGTTCATCATGGCTGTACTTCTGCGTTTGGCCACACGGGCCACGCCACCGGGGCGTGGCCAACCACGGGACCTCCCGGGTTCCGTGCAAGGAGCTTCGATACGTGCGTGGGGTCTCTGACCTCGCGGAGCCCGGCCGCATCTCGCCCTGGCGATGCGGCCCGTGTTGCCTTCCGGACACAAGAACGTCGTCGGCACTCCGATATAGCTATTCCGCGGCTCAAGACCCAGCCCATACCCTGCCCTGTCAACGCTTGCCACAATCCCTCTCGGGAGAACAGCCGTGACTCGGGGCCAGTGCGGTCGGCTGCATCTTCACTGCGCGAGACTTCCACTCGCTACTCCTCGCCGGCTTGTCCCGGCGCTTCTCTTGTCAATCCTGTAGATCCTGTCCAAAAGCCTCCCCGTCAATGGGGCCGCGATCACGGCTTCGTCTTTGGGGTGTCTCCGCGGGAGAACGGAGTGCGCCTGCGTCGAGCCGTCTCGGGTTGCCGCGGGCGATGGCGGCTGTTATCCTTTCGCCGGTGCAGGCGGACTACTCCTTGATGACACCGCACGACGAAAGGCACACCATGAATACACCCGTTTCTATTCAACGCGTCCTTCTCCTGGGTTGCGCCGCGATTCTGGCCGGTTGGGCGGCCGGGCCGCGGGCGGTGGCTGCGCCGCACGCGGCGGCCGATCTGGCCGGGGCGCTGAAGGGCATCGACACGACGGATACCGTCGAACAGGCGGATGCGGTGCTCGATGGCGACGTGGCGACGGAGTGCGTCATCACGCACGATCCGAATCAGCCCGGCGATCTCGACGCGGCCGTGGTGATCGACTTGGGGGCGCCGTGTGTGGTGGACTCGGTGCGTGTCGTGAACGGGCAGAGCCATCCGATCCGGTGGGTTACGGAGATCGAGATCGGCCGGGATGGCGAGCATTTCCGGGCGCTCCTGGGCCGGCGGGTGAACCTGCCTATGTGGCGCGGGGGCGACACGAAGGCGATCGCGTTTCCGGGGGCGGTAGGGCGGTACGTGCGCGTGCATTTCGGGGGCGTGCGGACGGGATCGCTGAGCGAACTCGCGGTAACGGGCCGGGCGAACGTGCCGGAGCGGCACGTGCTGTGTTGGTCGGGCGATCTCGAGCGGGACTTCGTCGAGGCGCTCGACTTTTTCGAGAAAGAGCTGCTGGCCACGGATCTGTGGGTGAGCTTCGGCGAGACGGGGTTCCCCGAGACGACGAGCAACGGCAGCTTTGCGATGGCGGCCGATTCGGGGATCCTCGATCAATTCGAGGCGCGCGGCATCCGCTGGTGGCTCAACGAGCACGAGGCGTTCACGTTCATGGTGAACGGGCCCGACGATCTCCACGACGAACAGCGGTGGCTCACGACGCTGCGCCAGATGCGGGACGCCTACGGGCAGGCGTGCGCACTCGGGTTCCGCGGGGTTGTGTTCGACGCCGAGGATTACGACGGGGTGCCAGAGGATGTGCGCAAGCGGTACGAGGACACGGCGGATCACGTCGACGCGTGGACGTTTCACGAGGAGTTCGGCCTGGGCGGCATGTACTACCACCGGGGGCGGCAGGTGGGCGGGGCGATCGAAGCGGTGTGGCCGGAGGGGATCGTGATCCAGTTGTACGAGGCGCGCATGTACGACGGGATTCCGGGCTGCCGGGACGGCAATTACTGGTGGCTGAAGGGCATCCATGACGCGGGGGTCGAGGTGTGGCTGGCCACGGAGAAGACATACGGCGCGGGGAACCGCGAGGTGGACGAGCCAAGCAACCTGCCGCATTTGCAGTACTGGTTTGTCGATCTCGATACGTTCATCGGCGTGGTGTTCGCGGAGTATCCCTTCGCGACGCGCGTGCTGCCCGGGTTCCATCCGTGGAACATGCGAACGCGGAGCATCAACTACCTCCCGAAATACCTCGACGAACAGCTCGAGAAGGCGGCCGGGCTGACGCAGGCCCACTGGATCTACTGCGAGGGCAACCCGCGGGGGGGCGATCCGCGAGGCGCCCTGGATCCGGACATCTGCGCGAAGTACAAGGTTACCCCGGAGGACTACCTGGCCGAGTTCAAACGGCACCCCTCCCTGCGGCATTCGGCGCGCTGACGGGCGGAGGCTACGGCGTATCGCGGCCTTCTGGCCCCGCAGATGTCGGGGCCATTCTGCCCGGACAGGCGCCCCTACAGCTCGCTCAGTTGTTCGAGGAGCCGGCGCCGGGTGGCGCGGAACCGCTCGACGTCGGTGTTGTATCTGTCGAAATCGAGGATATGGCGGGCGGCGAGTTCGTGTGCGCCGGCGAGATCGTGCCCGGCGAGCATGCAGAGCAGTTCGTGATCCACGATGCCGTCGCGCATGGCCTCGAAGCGAATCGAGTCGAGGGGGCCGTCCTTACCGGGGTAGACGATCCACGCGTCGCCCGCGGGCAGGTGATCGCGCGCCCAGAAGGGGGGCGTCATGTCTTTGAAGGGATCGCCGCGCCACTTGTTGTAGCCCCAGTGGAGGTAGCCGGTGGTGCCGGAGCGGAAGTTCACCCAATGGAGGAGGCGCGTCTTCATGAGGGGCAGCTCGATGAAGCGGTTGGCGTATTCGCCCTGGGGGGTGACGCAGGTGTACATCCAGACTTCGTCGCCGGCGCGCTGCCGGGCCTGGTAGTGGATGAAGTCTTTGTGGAGATAATCGATCTGGGGCACCCAGATGTCGATGGCGCCGGTGAGACTGGCCGCGTGGGAGGCGTCCATGGTGCGGATCTCGGGGGCGTACTTGTGCACGAGATCGGCGATGGCGCGGTAGCTGTCCGCGTTCGGGATGATGGGCTCGTCGGCGACGTGCTGCATGTAGTACTCGAGCCAGCCGCGTTCCTTGAGGTGGGCGACGAGGGCGGGCATGAACTGCGAGTAGAACGCGTCGGCGGCGGGGCTTTTGGCGTCGACGGATGAGCCGACGACTTTCCCGTCTTTCACCTGGCAGATGCGGACTACGAAGTGCGATGTCCACCGGCCGCTGCGGTGGCCGATATGGCCGCCCTCGATCCGGCCGATGACGCCTTCCTCAATGAGGAGGCGCACTTCCTCGTCGAAGCGGCTGAAGTCGAAGGCGAGCGTGCCGTCTTCGCGCGGGGTGATGTCGGTGTGGCCGAGCACGGACACGATGGCGACGTTCTGCCGGTGGTCGGCCATGTTGCGGGCATAGCGGCGGAACAGGGCCTCGTATTCCTCGGTGCCGGGTTTGGCGTCAATATCGAGGCCCCGGGAGGTGATCGAGAACCAGTTCGACACCCATAGCCGCGTGTTCTCGACGGTCACGGGATAGACGCGGATGGCCAGCGGAAACGTGGCCGCGGCCTCGGCGCCGTCGACGGTGCCCGACAGGCGCAGGCTTCCGCGGTAGACGCCGGGCGCGGCGTCGACGGGCACGCGCACGGTGATCCACACGGGTTGGGCGTTGCCGGCCGCGACATCGAGGGATTCCTCTTCGAGAAGCGGATCGGGAAACCACGCGGGCGGCTTGCGCAACTGATCGCTGGCGGGCGACGTGGTTTCTTTTTCGATGGGCACATAGCCGACATAGCGGGGCGCGCGGGGTTCGAGGGTTGCGCTGCCGCCCTCCAGGGCAAGGGGGGGGGCCTCGGCGCGGAGCCCGGCGATGGCCGCGTCGGAGCGGACGACCACCTGGAGGCTGGCATGCTCGCCCTGGGCGACTTCGGCGAGCGCCTCGGTGCGCCGCTGTGGCAGGGCGTCCTGGAACACGTTGACGAGGGGATCCACGGCCCAGACGGTGAGCGGGGCATCGGCCGCCGCGAATAAGGCCAGGAGCATCGCCACAATACAAGACATCCGTCTTCTCCTCTGGCGCGACACCGGGCTTGGGCGGCGGCACCGCGTTTTCAGGGCCGTTGAGCGGGCGCCGGGCCAGTTCGACCAAAGGTCAAGATATGGTGCCGCCCGCCGCGCCCCCGCATGAATCTGAGCGGAAGGCGCCGGCCCCTGCGTCGGGAGCCATTTTATGACCTAGCGTCAAAACATGTCAACCCGGGCCGGATGGATGCCGGGCCGGGGCAGGGCCTCCCCAGATTCTAATACTAAGTGCACGGTTTGAGGGTGAAGCCCTTTTCCGTCGGAGCCATCCGTCGCTCACCTTGAGCGGCGGCGGG